>DATBSP010000123.1:0-31303 GCA_036559705.1 Hyphomicrobium sp. | reverse complement strand
CGTTGATGCCGGCGATCTGCGAGGGGGGCGGCGCCTCTCCGGGCGCCGGCAGGCGATCAAGGGAAGGCGGCACCACCAGCGGCGCGCGCTCGGCGAGCTTGGGATCGCCGGATTTCTTTGCGTCGTTGAGGCCGATTGCGTCGAAGACGCCGCCGTTGAACTGGATGTCGTCCGTGCCGCAACCGGCGATGCCGACGGTGAGACATGCTGCTAGGACCGGCAGCACAGATCTGGCTGGACGTGATCTCGGTGGCATGTATTCCCCCGTGGCGCCCGTGTCCCGCACTTAAGTCGCGGCAGCTTCGAGTGCTAATCCCCTGCGCTACAACGACTTTGCGGCGTCTTTGCGACTCGCCAACAACGACTCATATAGCAGGCCTATGACCCCGGCAACAATGGCCACATCGGCGATATTGAAGACATACCAGTAGAAGCCGAAAGCGTGCAGGGAGAAGAAATCGGCTACCCCGCCGAGAACGAGCCGATCTATGGCGTTGCCGATGGCCCCGCCCATGATCAGGCCGAGCGATACGGCCAGCAGGCGGCTGGTGGCCCCCCTGGCGAGCCACACCCACAGGGCAACCGTCGCCGCCAGGCCGAACACTGCCAGCATGATCTGGCCCGCGTAGCTCTCCTGGTCGAACATGGAGTAGCTGATGCCGATGTTCTTGACGAAAACGAGGTCGAGGAACGGCGTGACCGACACCCGGCCACGCTCGTCAATGCCGTAGATCTCCAGCATCCACCACTTGTGCGCCTGGTCGAGCAGTAGGGTCGCGAGGAACACGGCGCCCCCCAACCGCGAGTATGGCCCCCACAGCCAACCCCGCACCCCGGAAGTATCGGTCGTCATGCGATGTCCTTGCCAATGTTCTTGGCGCGTTGATCGAACTCGCGCACGGCGGCGGCATCGCGCGGCGACAGGTCCGGGTAGGCCGGGTCGGCGCCGACGTCGGTCAGGATGCGCCATGAGCGGGCGCACTTGCGGCCCTCGGCGCGCTTGGGCACCACGCCCACACCCGGCACGTCCGGCAAGGTGAAGGCGCCCTCGGGAGGCGACTTGGCGATGAGCCGCGCGCCGCTGGTGATTGACACCTCCTCGAGCTCGACGCCCTCGAGCGCGCGCAGCATGTCGCGATCGGCGACGTAAACCTCGGGCGCGGCCTCGAGGCTGGAGCCGATGCGTTTGGCGGCGCGCTCCAATTCCAGGGCGCCCGTTACGACGCGGCGTACGTTGCGTACCAGATCCCATTTGCGCGCGAGCTCGTCGTTACGCCAGGCGGGGTCGATCTCCGGGAAGGTCTCGAGATGGACCGAGCCCTCGCGGCCTGGCTCGCGCGCGAGCCAGGCCTCCTCGGCGGTGAACGACAGGATCGGCGCCAGCCAGGCGACGAGCGCCTTGAAGATCTCGTCGATGACGGTGAGCGCGGCGCGGCGCTTGGCGCTCGAATAGGGCTCGCAGTAGAGCGCGTCCTTGCGGATGTCGAAATAGAAGGCCGACAGCTCCGTGTTCATGAACTGCGACAGCACGGCGACGACCTTGCGGTAGTCGTAGGTGGCGTAGGCCTCGCGCACCTCGGCGTCGAGCTCGCTCAGGCGATGTAGCATCAGCCGTTCGAGCTCGAACTCGCGCATGTCCTTGAACTTGACGCGCTCGCTCGCGTCCAGATGCGCCAGCGCGCCGAGCATCCAGCGCAGCGTGTTGCGCAGCTTGCGGTAGGTCTCGACGAAGTTCTTGAGGATGTCGGGGCCGATGCGCAGGTCGTCGGAATAGTCGGAGGCAGCGACCCACAGGCGCAGGATGTCGGCGCCGGACGTCTTCATCACGTCCTGCGGCGACACGACGTTGCCGTCGGACTTCGACATCTTCTGCCCCTTCTCGTCGAGGACGAAGCCGTGGGTCAACACGATGTCGTAGGGCGCTCTGGCACGCGTCCCGCAGGATTCCAGCAGCGATGACTGGAACCAGCCGCGGTGCTGGTCGGAGCCTTCCAGATACATGACGCGGTCCTTGCCGCCGTCGCGCACGCGCTTGACGCCGGCGAGCGTCGGGAAATGCTGCGGGTCCTCCAGCGTGAAGGCGTGCGTCGAGCCACTATCGAACCACACATCGAGGATGTCGCGCACTTGCTCCCAGTCGGAAGGGCTCTCGACGAGGCCGTTGAGAAAGCGCACTGCAGCGCCATCTTCGAACCACAGGTCGGCGCCCTTTTCGGCGAACGCCTGCGTGATGCGCGCCATCAGCTCCTTCGACTTGCCGAACTTGGCGGACGGGATGACCTCGCCCGTCTCTTTGTGGCGGAAAATGGTGATCGGCACGCCCCAGGCGCGCTGGCGCGAGACGACCCAGTCGGGGCGGCCTTCGACCATGCCGAGGATGCGGTTCTCGCCCGATTGCGGCACCCATTCCGTCTCGTCAATCGCCTTGACGGCGAGCTGACGTAGAGTCTGGTTGCCGCTCTTAGGGACGCCCTTCACGGGCTTGTCCATGGCGATGAACCACTGGGGCGTGTTGCGGAAGATGACCGGCTTCTTCGAGCGCCAGGAATGCGGGTACTGGTGCTTCAACCGGCCGCGCGCGATCAGCGCGCCGGCTTCGGCCAGCGCCTTGATGACTGCGTCGTTGGCGTCGCCCTTGTCGCCCTTCTCGTTGAGCACGCGCTTGCCTTCGAAGCCCGGCGCGTCCTTGGTGAATACGCCGTCGGCGTCGACGGTGAAGGGGATGGCCGTGTCGACACCCTTGGATCGCGCCTGCTCAATCCAAATTGCGTAGTCATCTGCACCGTGCCCAGGAGCCGTGTGCACAAATCCTGTCCCAGTGTCGTCAGTAACGTGATCCCCTTCCATCAGAGGAACAGCAAAGGTGTAGCCGAGGTGTTCCAAAGGATGGCGGGCGCTAAGGCCGCCGATTTCCTCGGCAGTGACATCCCGAATCTTCTCGAATTCCTCGACTTTCGAAGCTTTGAAAACGTCGGCCGCCAGTTTGTTAGCGAGGATCAACTTATCGCCGACTTTGGCCCAGTTGCCTTCGGGCGCCCTCGTCACCTCGTACAAGCCATACGCAATCTTTGATGAGAACGAGATGGCGCGGTTGCCCGGAATGGTCCACGGCGTCGTCGTCCAGATGACGACCGATGCGTCCAGCAGGTCCGACATCTGTGAACCTACTCGCATCGCGAACTTGAGCGGGAACTTCACCCAGATCGTGTCGGACTGATAGTCCTGGTACTCGACCTCGGCCTCGGCCAGCGCGGTCTTCTCGACGACCGACCACATGACAGGCTTGGAGCCGCGATACAGGGTGCCGTTCATGGCGAACTTCATTAGCTCGCCGGCGATGGTCGCCTCGGCCGCGTAATCCATGGTCTTGTAGGGATGCGCCCAGTCGCCGACGACGCCGAGGCGCTTGAACTCCTCGCGCTGCACGTCGATCCAGTGCGCGGCAAACACGCGGCACTCATCGCGGAACTCGTTGATCGGCACTGCGTCCTTGTTGCGGCCCTTGGCGCGGTAGTTCTCCTCGATCTTCCACTCGATCGGCAGGCCGTGGCAATCCCAGCCCGGCACGTAATTGGAATCGAACCCGAGCATGCCCTGCGATTTGACCACGAGATCCTTGAGGATCTTGTTGAGGGCGTGGCCGATGTGGATGTGGCCGTTGGCGTACGGCGGCCCGTCGTGCAGCAAAAACTTCGCGCGATTGCGCCCCTTCTGGCGCAGGCGCTCATAGAGGTTCATCTCGGCCCAGCGCTGCAGAAGGCGCGGCTCGAGGTCGGGCAGGCCGGCCCGCATGGGGAAGGCGGTCTCGGGCAGAAACAGCGTCTTGCTCCAGTCGCGTGCCTCCGCACCGGCTGGAATCGCGGCTTCTGCCTGCGGCGGGGATGCCGCGTCGGCCGTCTTCCGCCTCGTCTTGACGACGCTCTTGCCGCCGTTGTCCTTCGACATCGTTCGATTCTCGCCGGTTTCAAGCGGGCGTTCTAGCAACATGCTCCGCGCTTATCCAGGCGGCGTTCTCCCGCCCCCGGCGGCAGCCAAGAGGCGTGGGCAACCTCAGCTCGTCGCCAGGATGGCGCGGGCGCGGGCGCAGTCGGCCTGCATCTGTGCTATGAGCGCCTCGCTGGTATCGAACTTGCGGTCGGCGCGGATGAAGTCGACGAACTCGACCTCGATATCGCGGCCGTATAGATCGCCGTCGAAGTCGAACAGAAAGACCTCGAGCACCGGCATGCCGTTGTCGTAGGTCGGCCGCGTGCCGAGATAGGCGGCACCGTCGTGGCGCTCGCCGTCGATCAGTACGCGCACCGCATAGATGCCGTGGCCAAGCGCCGTGCCGCGCGGCAGCGGGATGTTGGCGGTGGGAAAGCCGAGGCCCGATCCCCGCTTGGCGCCGCCGACGACGGTGCCCGCAGTACGCCAGTCGCGGCCGAGCGAGCGCGCGGCGCCTTTGACGTCGCCCTGCGCCAGGCGCAAGCGGATGGCGCTGGAGGAGAACACCTCGCCGTCCTCGGCGACCGGCGGGATGATGGTAAGGCCGAAGCCGGCGCGTGCCGCAGCAGCCTGCATAGTCTCAGGCGTGCCGCCACGGTTCCTGCCGAAGAAGAAGTCGTGACCGATGACGACATGCCGGGCGCCGAGGCCATCGATGAGGACCCGGTCGACGAAATCGTCGGGCGATAGCGCGGCGAGCGCGGCGTCGAACGGCAACACGACGGCAATATCGAGCCCCAGTCGATCGAAGAGCGCCAGCTTTTGCGGCAGCGGCGTCAGGTGGAAGTGCGGCTCCTCGGGATGGAAATATTCGCGCGGGTGCGGCTCGAAGATGAGTGCGCCAGAAGGAGCGCCGAGCTCGCGCCCGATCGCCGTGGCGCCGCGCAACAGCGCCTGATGCCCGCGGTGCACGCCGTCGAAATTGCCGATGGCGAGCACCGCACTGCGCGCTTCAGTCGGCACATTCTTGTAGTCGTGAACGACGAGCATTGGCTCTCCGCACAGCGAACACGCACCGCTCAAACGACTAGCTGCCCGATTAGGCCGGCCGTGACGGGACCATGAGCAAGGCCTCGCCGACGACCACGGGCTCGCCGTCGACGGAGCACACGCACTCGAACTTGGCGCGCTTTTTCTCGGGAACGAGCTCGGTCACCTTCACGGTGGTGACGACGGTGTCGCCGATCTTCACCGGCGCCTTGAAGTTCAACGTTTGCGAAATGTAGATGGCGCCGGGACCGGGGAGCTGCATGCCGAACACAGCCGAAATGTAAGCGGCCGACAGCATGCCGTGCGCGATGCGCTCCTTGAACATGGTCGTCGCCGCGTAGTCGGCATCGACATGGACAGGGTTCCGATCTCCCGAGACGGCGGCGAACGCTACGATGACATCTGCCGTCACCGTGTTGCTAAGGCTAGCCTCTTGGCCGATACTAAGGTCTTCGAAATAAACACTTTTAGGCACCGCGCCCATCGTTCCGCCCTTCCGTGTCCGGTTTGCCTTGGCGATGGGCGGCGACACTATCCGCACGCCGTCGCATGGGCAACAATGGCCCTCAACCGATGGGCGATCAGCGGGTTGCACCGCAGGGGCGGAGCGAGCTATAAGGCGCGCAATTTCCCAGTTGTCCCAAAATACTTGGCCCTGCGGACCACGCAGGAAGCCGGAGGTTAAGCCCCCATGAGCGATCGCAAGCCCCTGATGCCCAAGGCGACGGCCGTTTGGCTCGTCTCGAACACGTCGCTGACGTTCGAGCAGATCGCCGCTTTCTGCGGGCTGCACGTGCTGGAAGTGAAAGGCATCGCCGACGGCGACGTCGCGCAGGGCATCAAGGGCCTCGACCCGGTCACCTCCGGCCAGCTGACCCGCGAGGCGATCGAAGATGCCGAGCGCGACCCCACGCGCGACCTGCACCTCGCCGAGCCGAAGGTGGTGGTGCCGGATACGCCGACACGCAAAGGCCCGCGCTACACACCGGTGTCGCGCCGCCAGGACCGGCCCAACGCCGTGCTGTGGCTTTTGCGTAATCACCCCGAGCTGAAGGACAGCCAGATCATGCGCCTCGTCGGCACGACGAAGCCGACGATCACGCAGATTCGCGAGCGCTCGCACTGGAACGCGCCGAACCTGACGCCACAGGATCCTGTGACGCTCGGGCTGTGCACCCAGATTGACCTCGACGCCGAGGTGAAGAAGGCGGCGCGCCGCCTCGATCGCGACCGCAAGGACAAGCCGGGCGCGGAGAAGGCCGGCACCCTGCTGCCGACCGAGGAAACCACGTCGCCTTCCCCGGAGCGCAAGGTCGAGATCATGCAGCCCAAGCATGAGGAGCGGCGCGAGGAGACCGAGCAGGAAGAGCAGGCGCGCGTGTTCGCCAAGCTCAAGGAGCTGTCCGGTGGCGAGCGCTCCGACGACGACGAGCCTGGCAAGGACTAAACGGCCCCTGTATCGCGCTAATGATGGCGTCGCTGCGGATGGCGCTCAACTCAAGGCTGCGAGCCCAGCCGCTGACGGTGCGAAATTTCGAAAACCGATCACACAACGTCAGTAGCGGCGCGCGGAGGCGCGGCTACGATGGACAGCAGCGTAAGCCACAACAGTGCTATTCCAGAGCCCACGGCACCAAGATCAGCAACATCAGCAAGGTCCACAGTGCGATCGTCTGCTGCTTAAGCTCGCTCATGGCCATCTCCCTGGCAGACCATGCAACAGTACAGACTAGCGTCTAAACGAGCGGCGCAAAAGAACCGATTCCGCAGATTCGTGGCGATTTGCCCGGCTAGCCGCACACCGTTTGGGCACCTGACTTCGGCGTTGCCCAGCCTGCTGGCTTTCGCTAGCGTTTCGCGACATCACGCATATCTCGCTGCAGTTCCTCCCACCGAGCGCCGGCCGCAAATGTCCACTAATCCCTACGATGAGCACCTCGAAAAAAACCCTGCCAACTACCAGCCGCTGACGCCCTTACAGTTTTTGCAGCGCGCGGCGCTGATCTTTCCGAACCACACGGCGATCATACACGGCCAGCAGCGCTTCACATATGCCCAATTTTATGCGCGATGCCGGCGGCTGGCATCGGCGCTGACGGCACGCGGCATCGGGCCCGGCGATACGGTTTCGGTGATGCTGGCCAACACACCGCCGATGCTCGAAGCGCACTACGCGGTGCCAATGGCTGGCGCGGTGCTACACACTATCAACACGCGCCTAGACGCGCCGATCGTGGCGTTCCAGCTCGATCACGCCAATTCCAAGCTGTTCATCACCGACCGCGAGTTCGCGCCGCTGTCGAAGGCCGCGCTGGTGATCGCTCAAGCCAAGCCGGCGATCATCGACTACGACGACCCCGAATTTCCGCAGAGAGGCGAACGGCTGTCGGCCGACGACTATGAGGCGGTTGTCGCCTCAGGCGATCCCGACTTCGCCTGGCGCATGCCCGAGGACGAGTGGGACGCCATCGCGCTGAACTACACGTCCGGCACCACGGGCAACCCGAAGGGCGTCGTCTATCACCACCGGGGCGCAGCGCTGATGTGCTACGCCAACAACCTCGAAGCCGGCATGGGTCCGCACTCGGTTTACCTGTGGACGCTGCCCATGTTCCATTGCAACGGGTGGTGCTTCCCCTGGTCGCTTTCGGTCATCGCCGGCACTCACGTGTGCCTGCGGTGGGTGCGCGCCAAGGCGACGTACGACGCCATAGCCGACCACGGCGTGACGCATCTCTCCGGCGCGCCGATCGTTATGTCGACGTTGCTCAATGCTACGCCCGAGGAGAAGCGACCGATCAACCATCGCGTCTCGGTCAATCACGCTGCCGCGCCACCTCCTCAGTCGGTGCTCGACGCGATGACGGCGGCGGGCTTCCACCTCACGCACCTCTACGGGCTGACCGAAACGTATGGCCCGGCGACGGTCAACGAGTGGAACCAGGAGTGGAACGACCTCGACGCCGAGGCCCGCGCCTTCAAGCGCACGCGCCAGGGCGTGCGCTATGTGGCGCTCGAGGATCTCACCGTCATGGACCCGCTAACGATGACGCCCGTACCCGCCGATGGCGAAACCATCGGCGAGGTGATGTTCCGCGGCAATATCGTCATGAAGGGCTATCTGAAGAATCGAGCGGCCAGCGCCGAAGCCTTCGAAAGCGGCTGGTTCCATTCCGGCGATCTCGGCGTGCTCTATCCGGACGGTTACATCCAGCTGAAGGATCGCTCGAAAGACATCATTATCTCAGGGGGCGAGAACATCTCTTCGATCGAGGTCGAGGACGTCATCTATAAGCACCCGGCCGTCGCGTTTTGCGCCGTGGTCGCCAAACCAGACGAGAAGTGGGGCGAGACGCCGTGCGCCTTTGTCGAACTGCGGCCGGATATGGCGGCGACCGCAGATGAGCTACTTGCTTGGTGCCGCGACCGGCTGGCACGCTACAAGTGCCCGCGCCACATCGTGTTTGCGGAAGTGCCGCGCACGTCGACCGGCAAGATTCAAAAGTTCAAGCTGCGCGAGATGGCGAAGGACGCCTAACGCCCGACCCCGATTGCAGGCGCGAGAAAATTCATCGCCGCAGCATGCAGCGGAGTATGCGGCAAGCGCGTGAGGACAGCATTGGGATGAGGCGAGGTGGAGAGGCGAGCGAGGCCGCTCGCCTCGGGCTCCTAGTGGCGCGTCTCGCCGTCGCTCAGACGAGCGATCTCGTCTTTCAATTTCAGCTTTTCGAGTTTTAGTCGGTGTATTTCCAGGTCATCCGAACCGGGACGGGAGACCTCTGCTTCAATCTTACGCTCGAGAAGTTTGTGCTTCTCCGCTAGCTCTGCAAGGTGAGCTGCAAGCGCCATCATGGTCCTCCATGAGATGTTGAAGAGACCTCTTAACGTGACAGAACATTGGGGCGTTGTCCAATGCGACTCGGCGATGATGATCGCGTTATTTTTTATGAAAATGGGAACCTCTGCTGCAGTTCCGCTTATGACAACGCCAGCCGTTGCGAGACCAATTTGACGTGACGCGAGGCAATCGCCTACGGCTTGCCATATAGGCTGAACAGGACGATAGTCCGCGCGCTCGCGCGGTGTTCAATAGGGGCATTGACCGGTCGGCCAATGAAGCGCATCGACGAGAGAGAGCTCCGAGACGAACTCGTCAAGCTCCGGGCGGACCACCGTGAGCTCGACGACCAGATCATTCTGCTCGAACACGCCGCATCCGCGGATCAGTTGCTGGTCAAACGTCTTAAGAAGAAAAAGCTCGCCATCAAGGACAGGATGACGGCGATCGAGGATCAGCTCCTCCCCGACATCATCGCCTGACCGCCGTTCGCTCCGCCGTCTCAAAACGCCCGCCGCAGCTCTCCACAATCCACTTGTCTTGAGCTGCCGGCTCCTGTAATCCCCCGCTTTCTTTTCGGCCGGACGCAGCAAAATGAGCACCGGGAAAGCCGTCGTCGGTATCATCATGGGCAGCCAGTCTGACTGGCCGACGCTCAAGAAGGCCGCCGAAATCCTTGACGAGTTGCAGGTTCCCTTCGAGACCAAGATTGTCTCCGCGCATCGCACACCGGAGCGCCTATACCAGTATGCCAAGTCGGCGAAATCGCGCGGACTGAAGGTAATTATCGCCGGCGCCGGCGGGGCTGCGCACCTTCCGGGCATGACAGCATCGCTGACGCCCGTGCCGGTGCTAGGCGTGCCGATCGCCACGACTGGTCTTGGCGGGCAGGACAGCCTCTACTCCATCCTGCAAATGCCAGCCGGGGTGCCGGTCGGCACGCTGGCCATCGGCGATATGGGTGCGACCAACGCCGGCCTCTTGGCCGCGCAGATTCTCGCCATTGCCGATCCCCAGCTAATGCAGCGCGTCGAGGCGCATCGAGCGGCACGCTCAGCCAAGGTCGCCGAAGAGCCCAAGGATGTGTGAGGCACGCCGCTGATGCAGGCTCTGAAGCCGGGGTCGACCATTGGCATTCTGGGTGCCGGACAACTCGGCCGCATGCTCGCGGTCGCCGCCTCGCAACTCGGCTTCAAGTGCCGCATCTACAGCGACGTGCCCGGGCCCGCTTCCGACGTCGCGGTGTCGACGACAATCGGCGCCTATGAGGATCTGGCGAAGATCGCCAAATTCGCGGAAGAGACCGAGGTCGTTACCTACGAGTTCGAGAACGTGCCGGTGGAGGCGGCTACTGCCGTCGAGCGCGTGCGCCCCGTGCGGCCTGGTCTCAAGGCGCTCGAGGCGGCCCAAGACCGCTACAGGGAAAAGTGCTTCATCGCGTCTTTGGGCATACCCATCGGGCGCTTTGCGTCGGTCTCGGGCCCCGATGACTTTGCCGCGGCAATCGCCGAGGTGGGGGCGCCGGCGATTCTCAAGACACGCCGCCTCGGCTACGACGGTAAGGGCCAGGCACGCATCGAGGCGGCAGGCGAGATCGCCGCGGCGTTCGATACTATCGGCAGCGCACCCGCGACCCTCGAGGCGCTTATACGCTTCAAGCTCGAAATTTCGGTGTTGCTCGTACGCAGCCTCAGCGGCGAGACGCGCTTCTACGACATCCCAATCAACTATCACGCGGGCGGTATTCTGCGCACTTCAACGGTGCCGAGCGACCTGCCAGCGGCTCATCAGGCGCGCGCCCGCGAGATCGCCGGCAAGCTTGCCGAGGCGCTCGGCTACGTTGGCGTGATCGGCGTCGAAATGTTCTATGTCGCAGACGAACCCGACCCGCTGCTGCTCAACGAGTTCGCCCCGCGCGTGCACAACAGCGGCCACTGGACCATGGATGCCTGCGCCGTCGGCCAGTTTGAGAACCATATCCGCGCCATCGCCGGTTGGCCGCTAGGCGCAACTGATCGGCATTCCGACTGTCGCATGACGAATCTCATCGGCGACGATGTCCTCGCCTGGCCACAGTTGGCCGCCGAACCGGGCGCCTGCCTGCACCTTTACGGCAAGCACGAGGCCCGCGACGGCCGCAAAATGGGGCATGTCAACCGACTGACACCCCTGTCCAAGGGCCGCTGAACGGCCGCCTGCGTCGAGCGCATGGACAATTTAACCGCCTTTTGCTAGTGATCCGCCCATCCTCAACGGCAGACGGGATGCCGGCGGTTCAGCCGCCGCACCGGATGTCGCGTTTTTTATTGGTCAAAGGTCTGGCAAAGGAAGCAACCGCTTGCAGGTTCTCGTCCGCGACAACAACGTCGATCAGGCTCTCAAGGCGCTCAAGAAGAAGATGCAGCGCGAGGGCATTTTCCGGGAAATGAAGCTCCGCAACTATTTCGAGAAGCCCTCCGAGCGTAAGGCCCGCGAGAAGGCCGAGGCCGTGCGCCGCGCGCGCAAACTGGCCCGCAAGCGCGCCCAGCGCGAAGGCTTGCTGCCCGGCAAGGCGCCGACGACGCCGACCACCGGCCCACGCCGCTAAAGCCACTTGCAGTACGAATTTCGATGCGCCCTGAGCGATGAGCTCACGGGCGCATTTGCTATTGGGCCGGGTACCTACCTTCGATGCGCATTGCCGGCTCGCGCGTGTGCGCCTTGGCGCGCATCGCGTGCGCCCAGCGGAACAGCTCATCGTACGAGCCATAGAGGTGATGGTCGGAGTGCCCGGCGTGCGGGAAGGTGACGATTTCCTTTGGCGCGTTGGCGGCAGCATAGACCGCCTTGCCCATGGCGACGGGTATGACGCCGTCCTCTTCGCCGTGCATGACGAGCAGCGGCGCCGTTACTTTCGGTAAATACCGCATGGTCTCGTAGCGATCCAAAATGAACGGCCGCACCGGCAAGTAGGGGTAAGACACCGCGGCCACGTCGACGATCGACGTGTACGGCGCGTCGAGCACCAACCCGGCAATCCCCTTTTCCGCTGCCACCTGCACGGCGACGCCGGAGCCCAGCGACTCGCCGTAGACGATGATGTCCTCGGGCGGCACGCCTTCCCGGCGCAACATTTCATAGGCGCGCTTGGCGTCGGCGACGTTGGCCCGCTCGCTGGGGCTGCCGCTCGAGCCGCTATAGCCGCGATAGCTCATGAACAGCACGCCCCATCCGCGCGCCAGAAAGCGACGCACGCGCTCCGAACGGCTGGCGAGGTTACCGGCGTTGCCATGGAAGTAGAGGATCGTCGGGCGTCCTGGCGAAGCCGGAGCGAACCAGGAGACGAGCCGCTCGCCGTCCGTCTCGATTATGCGCTCTTCGACGCGCGGAAGATTGAAGCTGGCCGGAGCCGTCCGCTCCGGATCGGGGAAGTACGTTAGCCGGCGCTGAAAAAAGAATGCCGAGAGCGCCACGACGGCATAAAGCGCCGCCAACCCGAACGAGAGCTTCAAGATCAGCTGCATGCACCTACGGTTCGCTGTGGTGAAGGGCCCTGACTGTCTCCACACCCCTGACAAACATAGACCGGCACGACGCCGGGCGCGAAGTCCGATCCTGCGCGTGCGTTAAGCCGTGCGGCAACCCTAAATTGCATCGTATATGTCGCACAACCACGCTCAGAAATTGCCGG
The DNA here is from genome assembly GCA_036559705.1 of Hyphomicrobium sp. Taxonomy (GTDB): domain Bacteria; phylum Pseudomonadota; class Alphaproteobacteria; order Rhizobiales; family Hyphomicrobiaceae; genus Hyphomicrobium_A. The sequence goes on along the minus strand of DATBSP010000123.1, from coordinate 18,818 downwards.
GAGGGAGCCATACTTCGCTAGTCATTTTTTAAAATTTCTTTCGACCATTCCCTGCCGGGCGCTACTCCGCCCGGCATTTTTCGTTTGGGGAGCCGTAGGTCACTTCCCAAGCGCGCGCAACGGCTCGACGTATTTGAGGCCCAACGCCTCGGCGACGGCCGCATAGGTGATCTTGCCCTCGTACACGTTGAGACCGGCGAGCAGATGCGGGTCGCTACGCAGCGCCGCCACCGCGCCCTTGTCGGCAAGCGCCAGCACGAAGGGAAGCGTCGCGTTGTTGAGCGCGAAGGTCGAGGTGCGCGCCACCGCGCCCGGCATGTTGGCGACGCAGTAGTGCACGACGCCGTGCTTCACATAGGTCGGGTTGGTGTGTGTCGTCGGCTTCGAGGTCTCGGAAAACCCGCCCTGATCGATCGAGATGTCGACGATGACGGAGCCGCGCTTCATGCCTTTGACCAGCTTCTCGCTGATCAGCTTCGGCGCCGCGCCGCCGGGAACCAGCACCGCGCCGATGACGAGGTCGGCCTGCAGGACGTAATCCTCGATCGCCTGGCGAGTCGAGAAGATGGTATTGACCGAGGCACCGAACTGCTGATCGAGGGCGTACAGCCGCTCGATGTTGATGTCGATGCAGGTTACCGCGGCCTCGAGCCCGATGCCCATGCGCACCGCATTGACGCCCGAGACGCCGCCACCGATGACGACGACGTTGGCCGGTGCGACGCCGGCCGAGCCGCCGAGCAGCATGCCGCGTCCACCCTGCTCCATCTCCAAGCAGTGAGCGCCGGCCTGGATCGACATGCGGCCGGCGACCTCGCTCATCGGCGAGAGCAGCGGCAGCCCGCCGCGCGGGCCGGTCACCGTCTCGTAGGCGACGGCGGTTACGCCCGAGCGCATCAGATCCTTGGCCTGGTGCGGATCGGGCGCCAGATGCAGGTAGGTGAACAGCGTCTGGCCCTGACGAAGCAGTTCGCGCTCAGTAGCCTGCGGCTCCTTCACCTTCACGATCAGGTCGGCTTTGGCGAAGACCTCCGCGGCGTTGGCCGCGATTTTCGCGCCGGCCCTGCGGTAGTCGTCGTCGGAAAATCCGATGCGCTCGGCGGCGCTGGTTTCGACCAACACCTCATGACCGTGAGTGACAAGCTCGCGCAAGCTCGCCGGCACGAGCCCGACGCGGTACTCGTGAACCTTTATCTCCTTGGGCACACCGACGCGCATGCTCGTCCTCTCGCGGCTAGGTTGGCTCAGGGTATTGGCGCGCTCCGCGATGGCAACCGCGAAGTTGCGCTCTCCCGGGGAGAAGCAATGCCTAGGTTTGCGGCAAGTGAACGCGTGCGCGTCATAGCCACACGATGTCGTTCTCGCGAGCATTGAGCCCCGAGGGATGTCAAAGAGCGAAGGAGCGCGGGCGCCAAACGACCGCCATCCTAGGTAACAATCCGGCAGTCTTTCGGCGCCCGCGTGCGGCGGCTGCTGTGCCGAGGGTGCAACGTCATCGTCAGCGGGCCTTCGGTCCCACCCGGCGGGTATTAGCGGCCGGGCTATCGTCGTTCGGGACCTCTGGCGGCTGCGCGGCCCAAACGAGACTGCGCCGTTGCGCGAAGGGCGTCCGTGCAGTTTGTTCTACTTCGGCGCGGCAAGCGATAAGCTGGTCGACCGAGTGCTCGGCGAGCAGCTCGATGACGGCGGCTGGAACTGTGAGGCGCCACCGAGCAAGCGATCCTCGTTCCATTCCACGATCTGCGTTCTCGACGGGCTGCTCGCATACGAGAAAGCACAGGGGGCCACAGCCGCCGTGACGCAAGCCCGGGGGCGGGCTGAGCACTATCTCCTGGAACGGCGCCCGCTGCGGTCGCTGACCGCGGGCGAAGTGATCGATCGTCGCTGGACGCGCTTCGCGTTTCCGACGACGTGGCATTACGACATGCTGCGGGGGCTCGACTACCTCAGGAGCGCCGGCGTCGAGCCCGACGAACGTCTCTCCGAGGCAATCGATCTGGTTGAGACGAGACGGCACCAGAACGGGCGGTGGCCGCTGGGCGCCCTCCGTTCCGATCCTCGGATCCAGATCCCCGTCGACATGGAGGCAGGCGTCGGCAACGCCAGCCGCTGGAACACTCTACGCGCCATGCGCGTACTGGATTGGTACGGGAAGTGAGCTTCTCAAAAGTCGGTGGAAAGCTCGAGCGTGCCGAAGGTGCCGACGCCGCCGGCGGGGCCGGCGTTGCCGTCGCCGCTGACGAACTGGTGGCCGGCCACGGCGGTCAGCTCGAGCGACGCACTCTCGGTTAGCTCAAAGGAATACTTGGCGAAGCCGCCGAGGCGCTGCGCATTGTAGCCGGTGTCGCCATCGACCGACGCGTCGGGACCGATGACGAGCTTGTCGAGGACGCGCGCGCCGAGCCGCACTTCCGCGTAGTACGTGTCGAACGCCGTCGAGTATTCGCCTGTGAGACTTGCCTGGAAGGGCTGCTTGTCGTCCTCGTAATAGTAGTAGTGCCCTTCGACCTTGACGCCGGCAGCGGTGCCGCGCACCGGGTTGCTGCGATCGTCGGGGTCAAGCTGCGAGTCCTGCAAATCGAGGCCGACGTGGCCGCCGAAGGTCTCCGACCCGCGCACGAACTGGTAGCCCGGCATCAGGTCGAACTGCCAAAGCTCGCCATCGATGTTGCTGCCAATGCCGGCGGGAGCGGCGTACTCGTAAATTGCCAGGCTGCCGTACATGCGCAACAGGAAGCCGCTTTTCGACATGTCGCGGCTCAGCGCCACGACCGTCTCGCTGTACCAGTAGAGAGACTGCGGGGCGACATCAAAGCCGGCGTCGAACTCGTAGCCTTGCGGGTTGCCCTCGGCGGCGGCGGCAAAGGCGACGAGAAGGGCTGCGCACGCTGCGGTTATCCGAAGGGTCCGACAATTGGCGTGCATGTGTGCCGCCCAAGGGTAGCCGCGTCGCACTTCGAAGAAGGCGTAACAGATTCGCGTGCCGATTGGGCGCGGCGCCGGTTCACTGCGGCTGCGCTTTGACCTCGGCGAACTTTGCGCGCGCCTTCTCAAACTTGCCGTTGAACAGCCACATCGCGTCGAGAATTTCGCGGAACGTTGCGGATTTCTTTGCCCGATCCATTTTGCCGAAAGTGAACATGCTGTTGTTGCGCAGATAACCCATGATCTGCGGGTCGGAGATGCGATAGCTCTCGAAGTTGCCCGAATTGAGCGCTGTGCGCGTCGGGCTCGGGATGATCTGGATGAGCTGGAAGAACTTCATCTGATCGATCTCGTCAGGCAATATCCGCATGATCTCGGGAAGCTGCGCGAACAGCTCGGCGTGCGCGTTCATCAGGCCGTTGCGTACTGCGGTCCAATGATTGTAGCGCTGATCGTCCTTGCCGACGCGCGCCTCCTCCTCATCGTCGCGGGTGGCCACCGCGGGATCGAGCGCCGCTACCTTGGGCTTGATCGCCGCCCACTTCCTGCGACCGTTGCGGTCTTCCGAAGTGCCCGTCTGCAGGCTGCCCTTGTAGGTGTTGGACCGTGCGTTGCCGATGTTCTGGTTGCCATTTGTCTCGGCGAAGAAAATTCCCAGGCTAATGCGGCCTGCCGTCTCGGCGGTTGCCGCGTCGAGGCCTTTGGCTTGCGCGATTGCCGTGCCGAGGTCGACGACGTCCTTGAAGGGCGTGTTGGAGGTCTGCGCGCTGGCGGGCGGCGCCTGCATGATTTTAAAGAGCGCAGCGTACTCCTCGATAAGCGGCTCGATCTCGGCATCGAAATACGCCGGCGGAACGCCGAACTTGTTCGCCCGGCCGATGCGTGACGGCAGTGCGTCGGTGAGGTCCTTGTACGTGCTTATCACCTTGATGCGGGCGAGATAGACCGCCTGGCCAGGAAGGTTGGGCAACCGCTGCTTGGCATCGATCTGCGCGCGACGCTGAGCGAGGATCGCCTTGAAGTCAGCCAGGGCTTCCTCGTACGCCTTGAGCGCATCCGACTGTGCTTGCGTCAGCGCGGTCGGCTGTGCCCGTGCCGGCGCAACGAAGCTGGCCATGTGCACGATGACACCGACAACCGCAGCAGCAATCAGATTCAAGAACAACGCTGACAAGATGCATCGAGCGTTCGCGTCAAACCGAGACGGCCGCGCGGCGGCACAACTTGCTATCCTCATGGCGATTACAGTGCCTCAGTTTTCATGAGGCGCAACGATTAGCCTATCCTTGAAGACTTGGCGATCACGCCAATCTGGCGGCTCGTCGCTAGTATCCACCGCAGCGCAGAATGATGCGCGCCGCGGTGGGAAATCTTCTATGGCTTCGGTTGCTCGTCCACTGGCGGCACGGCCTTCACCTCGGACTCTTTGAGCGTCAGCACGAGACCATCCGGCTTGACCTCTTGAATCTGTTGAGCGGTGACGTGGTAGCGCGTGGCGCCGATGCCGAGGTATGTGCCGGTATCGACATAGATGTCCGTGACCTTGTTGTCGGGATCGCGGTTGATCTCCACGATCTCGCCGATCTTCTTGTCGTCCTTGCTATAGGCCGGCCTGCCGATCCAGCCGTTTGCTTCATCCCCTGTGAGGATGAAAGTCACCCGGCCGGGCGTTTGCATCGGGGTCTCCACCGCGGCCGGCGGAACCGTCGCAACCGTTTCGGTTGGGCTGCGGCCGAGCAGGTACCAACCGAGGGCACCAAGCGCCAAGATGCCTAGTACCGGCAAGATCCAGTTCGATTGCGATGTATCCTCCGGTTGGACCTTCATTCGATAAGCGGCCCCTGGGTCGGCGATATTGTCGAGAACTCCGGTGCCGCTCAGATACTTGGCAAAGCCTGAGGGCAAAGCGTTGGCGATGTTGTCTTTTTGCGATTCAAGCAGCCGCGTCAGACCCGACGCATCGAGCCCCCTCGCCCGCTGCTGCTGGCCCAGCACGCCCATCACGAGCGGCCCGAGGAGCCCCATGAGCCCCTTCGACCCGCCATCGCCGATCCCGGCAAACTTGCTCACCGCGCTGGTGAGCGCCGATGTGGTGTTTCCGCCGAGGAGCGAAGAGAGAGCGCCAACACCGGTGTCGATCAGAGCCTTCTGCCCAGAACCTCCGATGACGTTGGCGATGCTGGTGAGTATCCCCGGTTGTTGGTCTGCGACGGCGTCGCTCAGTCTTTCCGCTCCTCCCGGCTTCGCAACAAGAGAGGTCAGCGCCGCAAGCAGGCCAGGCACGCCTGCTGTAACGGCCTTTTGCACGGCCGCTTGATCGAGGCCGAGCCCCGATGCGATGCGGGCCATGAGTTCTGGAGTGATAACCTTAGTGATGGTGGCAACCAAATTGGTCGGCATGAGACTCTCCTTCTCAGGTAGTCCCCCGAATTGAGAATTTGGCGTTCCTGATATGGAACCGGTCCGGTCGCATGGAAGCGCCGCACTCTCGTTATCGGAAGGAAGACTACGAGCCCGCGACGCAGGAGATCGGTTTTCCACGAGCGATGGTTAATCGAGTGCGGATCAACTCGACGCGTCTTGTGCTGTTATTGCGAACATCGCTGGCGCTAGTGAATGCCCACGAGTTGAGCAAATAGCTCGCCCTATTCTCGTCGTGGCGATATCCGCGCACGTTACGCTTCATTTAACTAACGTGATCGGCGCGTGAACAGCCTGTCGCCGAACTAACACTTTTTGCATTATGATGAGCGTGCCGCGGTGACTATCGAAATCTTGCGTGCCGACGCGCCGCAGATTGCTCACGCCGCGCCAACCCAAAGCCTCCAAGGAGCCAGTAATGCGGCTAGCCGCGACTCCAATTACGCCTACTATCGTGTTCGATCTCGATGGCACGCTCGTGCATACGGTTCCGGACATTGCCGACGCGCTCGACATTGCGCTCGCTCCCTATAACGTCGCTCCGACGAGCATCGGCGAGGCGGCGAGCATGATGGGCGACGGGTTGAGCGAATTCTTCTGGCGCGCGCTCGTCGCCAAACGGCTCAGCCTTCCCGCCGTCGAAGCCGATGCGGCGCGTAAGCGGTTCATGGAAATCTACCGTCAGTCGCCCGCTCGGCTGTCGCACCTGTACCCGGGCATTCGCGCGCTTCTCAAGGAGCTGCGCGAGCGCGGCGTGCATACGGCGGTGTGCACGAACAAGATCGAGCATATCGGCATCGACATCCTCAAGCGCTTCGACTTGCACGGTATGTTCGATGCTGTCGTCGGCTCCGGTGGCGACCGGCCGATGAAACCCGATCCGCGCCCGATTTTCGAGGCGGTTTCGCGCGCCGGCGGCCGCATCGAGCGCGCCCTGCTTGTCGGCGACACCGGTGCTGACTACGGCGCGGCGATCGCGGCCCGCATTCCCTTGGTCCTGCTCGACTATGGCTACAGTCACGTGCCCATCAACGCGCTGACCTACGGCATTATCGTCGACAATCCACTGAGCCTGCACGATGCGGTCATGAGCTTTGTGAACGCCGAGCACATCGTCACGCCCGATACCGACCATCCGCACCACTCAGCCGCGTAGCCTGGTCTGCCTGAACATCAAAAAGCACGGCCTGCGTCCTCCCCGCGGGCCGATGGTCATTTTTTCGCCGAAGTCTGCTGACGCTTAGGCAGTAGCGGGACCGGTATCTACAAGGATACCAGGGGGGATAGTCATGGCAGTTCCCGCTCGGGGTGCGCGCGCAGAGTCATACGATTCCGACTTCGACGACGAAGAAGAATTCATGCTGGGAGAGTTTACTTCCGGCGAGAGGATTTGTCCGCCGCGAGCTGCCAGCAGCAGCATGCTGCCGGCGCTGCTCGTCATCCTCGTCGCGCTCGGCGGTGGCTGGGCGCTGCTGCGGCAGCAGCCCCATTGGCAGTACTGGTTGTCTCCGGCAGGCCGTGGAGCGCCCAAGACGCTAGAGCCGGCCGCGCCGGCGATGAGCCCAAGCGCTCCTGCCGCCGCCGCTTCACCGCCGCCGCCAGTGGAACCGATCGAGATTACCGATGCTCCCGGCGAAGGCACAAAGTCGGCCGCGTCTCCGGTGACGACAGGAGCCATTGCGCCGGCGGCCGAGGCGCCGGCAGACGCGCCGCTGCCGCCGCCGAAGGTCGACCCTACCGATCCCTACCAGAAGCGCGCGGTCGCCGTCGGCCTTCACCCGGATCTTTCGCGCGTGCTTTTGGCACGGCTCTCACCGACCGACTATCGCAATGCCGGGACCGCCATCCAGTCTGCCGTGGCCAAGACCCCCGACAACGCGGTCTTCGTCTGGCCGCGTCAACGCAAGCCCGAGCTCGCACTTTTCGAGGTGCGCTTCGTGCCTGGCGCCGCGCCTCATTGCCGGCGGTACGTGGTGACGGTGACTAAGGACGGCTGGTCGACGACAGCGCCGCCCATGGAGAAGTGCGGCTCAAGCTCGGGCGCCCCCAAAAGCGGATGACGCTGAGTTGTACTCTGCGGAATTGGCTAGCCTTAGCGCGGGTCAGCGGTACATCTCGTCGCGATCTTTGAGCTGACGCTTACAGATCTCCCGCCACTTGCTCTTGGTAATGTGCGTGCCCGTATCCCAGGTATTCATGCACTGCTCGAGCGCGTCTTCGGCGGACTGAGCCTGGGTCGCGGTGTCGGCGGGCAGCGTCGGAGCAGCGCCGGTTCCGTCGGGGCTGTAAAGACGGGTCCCCTTGCGCGCCTGGACCTCAATGACCGGGGACCCGTCGAACGAAGCTAGCGGAAGCGGGCGAGCCAACGCTGCCGGCCCGACCTGCGCCAAGCAAAGACCCACAAACAGGAGTACACGCGTGAGTGCCATGGCGGCTATTTTAACATGCCTTGCGCCGGGAGCAGATGCGGCACGCCATCATGGTGAAACAATTGGAAGCGGCGTTGGCGTGGACCCTCCCGAGCTCACTTTACCTCGCCGGCGTCGCCAAGGACGAAGCGCAGCAGGCCCGAAATATCGCTCGAGGTGGCATCCGGCGCAATTCCCAGCTCTTCGGGCGGCAGGCTGAACCTGTTCACCCAATAGGTGGGGTAGCCGAAGCTCTTGGCGCCATATGCATCCCAGCCGCCAAACGCCGCAAAGGCGATCTCCTCCTTGCTTAACGCAAGCCGCTCCGTGCCAAGCGCGTAGGCACGCGGGTCGGGTTTGTAAGTGCCGTTCACTCGGTGCTGAGAAGCTCATCGAAGAGGTCGACGATGCCGGCACCTTCGGCGTTGGCGCGCAGCATGCGGCCCGAGAAGTTGGCGATGGTGATGATACGGACGCCGGCGGCCTTGAGCTGGCGCAGTGCCGGGACCGCCTCGGGCCAGGGCTGCAGTGAAAGGTAGGCGTTGAGCAGGCGCTGGCGCACTCCGGGAGGCAGCGGGAGCTGCATCGCGGCAGCGGTGTAGACGAGCGCGTCCTCGGTGACCTTGAAGAAGTCCTCGTGGCGTCCGGTGATCGAGCGCAGGAAGCCGTATTCGAACTGCTTGGCCCGCCAGGCTTTGGTGAACTCGGTGCCCTTGCCGGGGAATGCCTTCTCGACCTCGGGGGCCACCGAGTTGGGATTGAAGATGACGAAGTTGTCGAAGGCGACCGCTTTGAAGCGCGGTGCTGCTTGCGCGTGGGCAGCGGCGGAAATGAGCAAGGCGACAATGAGCGTTCGCAAATGACGGCGCATGACAAACCTGAATAAGGCGATCAGGCACGCAGCCTTTGGAGGTCGTCCCCGACGGCCGTCCCGGCCTCACCTATTCGGCCATCGCCTGGAAAAGTTTCGCGCTTGCTGTCGGAACGCTTCGCCCGCGACCGCGCCTCAGTGCGCCAGCGCTTTGACGATCTCTTCCGTCATCTTCTTGGCGTCGCCCAGCACCATCACGGTGTTGTCTTTGTAGAAGAGCGGGTTGTCGATGCCGGCATAGCCGGAGGCGAGCGAGCGCTTGTTGAATAGCACGGTGCCGGCCTTCCAGGCTTGCAGCACTGGCATGCCGTAGATGGGCGATGATTTGTCCGTCTCGGCGGCCGGGTTGACGACGTCGTTGGCGCCGATGACGTAGACGACGTCGGCCTGGGGGAACTCGGAGTTGATATCCTCGAGTTCGAACACCTCGTCGTAGGGCACGTTGGCCTCGGCGAGCAGCACGTTCATGTGGCCCGGCATGCGGCCGGCGACCGGGTGGATGGCATACTTCACCTCGACGCCGGCCTTCTTCAATTGGTCGCCCATCTCGCGCAGCGCATGTTGGGCCTGCGCCACGGCCATGCCGTAGCCTGGCACGATGACGACCTTGGCGGCGTTCTTCATCACGTAGGCGGCGTCCTCGGCCGAACCGAGCTTGACCGGCTTCTGCTCGGCGCCGCCGGCCGGGCCAGCGACCTCGCCGCCGAAGCCTCCGAGGATGACCGAGATGAAGCTGCGGTTCATCCCCTTGCACATGATGTAGGAGAGGATGGCGCCCGACGAGCCGACCAGCGCGCCGGTGATGATCAGCGCGATGTTCGATAGCGTGAAGCCGATGCCGGCTGCCGCCCAGCCAGAGTATGAGTTGAGCATCGACACCACGACGGGCATGTCGGCGCCGCCGATGGGGATGATGATCAACACGCCGAACAGCATCGCCGTCAGCGTGATGGCCCAGAACAGCAGCGGGTCGCCGCCGGAGTTGCAAAATAGGTAGATGAGGTAAACGAGGGCGCCGAACAGCGCGAGGTTGATGAGGTGGCGCAGCGGCAGGATGATCGGCTTGCCGGACATGCGGCCCGACAGCTTCAAGAAGGCGATAACCGAGCCGGTGAAGGTGATGGCGCCAATGGCGACGCCGAGCGACATCTCGACGAGGCTGGCAACGCCGATGGCGCCCCGCTCCCCGATCCCGAAACTATCGGGCGCATAGAGCGCGGCGGCGGCGACGAACACGGCGGCGAGGCCGACGAGCGAGTGGAATGCGGCGACCAGCTCGGGCATGGCCGTCATGGCGATGCGCCGCGCCGTGACGGCGCCGATGAGACCGCCGAGGCCGAGGCCGCCGCCGATCAGATACCAGGTGAGCGGCAGCTGCGGGTTGGCCACCGCCAGCGTCGTGCCCATGGCGATGAGCATGCCGAGCATGCCGGCATAGTTGCCGCGCCGCGACGTAGCGGGGCTCGACAGACCGCGCAAAGCGAGGATGAACAGCACGCCGGAGACGAGATAGAGGCCGGCAACGAGATTGGGCGTCAGCATTGCACTCGTCCCCCGTGGGCGTTCATTGCCGTGCTCACCGCTTGTCGCCCTTCTTTTTGTACATCGCGAGCATGCGCTGCGTGACGAGGAAGCCGCCGAAGATGTTGACCGAAGCCATGGCCAGCGCGAGGAGGCCAAAGGCCTTCGAGGCGATGGTATCGCCGCTGAGGAACCCCTCGAGTGCGCCGCGCTCGACGGCGACGGCCAGCAGTGCGCCGACGACGATCACCGAGGAGATGGCGTTGGTCACCGACATGAGTGGGGTGTGCAGCGCCGGCGTGACGCTCCACACGACGTAGTAGCCGACGAAGATCGCCATCACGAACACCATCAATTCGTAGATGACGGGATCGATGGCGCCGCCGATGCCCGTGGCGGCCGAGGCCGGCGCAGCTCCGGCGAGCATCAGGCCGGCGATGGCGGCAAGCTTGCCGAATGTGGGTTTCATCAGGCTGCTCCCTGCAGACTGGGGTGGACGATCTTGCCTTCGCGCGCAACGAGCGTGCCCTTGACGATCTCGTCGTCCCAATTGACCGCCAGCGTCTTCTCTTTCTTGTCGATCAAAGTCTCGAGGAAGGCATAGAGGTTCTTGGCGTAGAGGCTCGAGGCGTTGACGGCGATCTCGCCGGCAAGATTGAGCGGGCCGAATATGCGCACGCCGTTGTGGTCGACAATCTGATCTGGCTGCGTCAGCTCGCAGTTGCCGCCGCGCTCGGCGGCAAGGTCGACGATGACGGAGCCCGGCTTCATGCTCTCGACCATGGCGCGCGTGATGAGGCGTGGCGCCGGGCGGCCGGGAATGAGCGCGGTAGTGACGACGATGTCCTGGTTCTTGATGTGGGCGGCGACGAGCTCGGCTTGCTTGGCCTGATACTCGGCCGACATCGGCTTGGCGTAGCCAGCCGCCGTCTGCGCCTGCTTGAACTCGTCATCCTCGACGGCGATGAACTTCGCCCCGAGCGAAGCGACCTGCTCCTTGGCAGCGGGACGCACGTCGGTAGCGGTCACCTGGGCGCCAAGGCGGCGCGCCGTAGCGATGGCCTGCAGGCCGGCGACGCCGGCGCCCATGATGAAAACTCTTGCGGCGGGAACTGTGCCCGCCGCCGTCATCATCATCGGCATCGCCTGTTGGAACATGGCCGCAGCATCTATGACGGCCTTGTAACCGGCGAGGTTCGCCTGCGAGGACAGCACGTCCATCGACTGCGCGCGCGTGATGCGCGGCATGAACTCCATGGAGAACAGCGCGGCATTGCCGGCCGCCAGCGCTTGCAGCGCGGCGCGGTCGCCATACGGGTCGAGCATGGCGATTACGAGCGCGCCGGGCTTCAATGCCTGCATCTCGGCGGTGCCGGGACGACGCACCTTCAACAGGATGTCGGCGTCGCGCAAGGCATCGGCCGCCGTGGGAGCGATCTCCGCTCCCTGAGCGCGCAACACTTCGTCGGAGAAGCGCGAGCGCGCGCCGGCGCCAGCCTCGACCTTCACCTTAGCGCCGAGGGCGACGAGCTTCTTGACCGTCTCGGGTGACACCGCAACGCGCGGCTCGTCCGCAGCCTCGGCCGTAACCGCTATGGTGACCATGCACTCGTCCGATCGCGTGGAGGTTTCTCACACCGCCGGACCTGAGCGCCCCGTGACCGGCGCCGAGCATCCAGCGCGCGGCGCGGTGATATTAGACTAGGAAGTAGGCCATCCCAGAGAGCAGCACGACCAAGAGGACGATCGAGATCTTGGTGAAGCGAATGAAGCTCTTATAGGTCTGCTCAGCTTGCGCGTAATCCATGTTCGGATTGCCGCCAGTCAAATCGATGGCCACACTGCCCTCCCTCGGGTTTCTTGGTCCTTCATTTCCCTCCTACCTCAAGGCTGGCCCGCTATCAAGCGGCCTGGGCCGGACCAGCGGAAGGGGGATCCCAGCCTGGGACCAGGCAGATGCCGCCCAATGGACAGCCACCAACTCACGACGACGGGCTGTCGTCTGTCTAAGACAAGTTTTAAGGCCGGATTGTTTGGGGTGAGACAACTGAGCATTCAGAGCTCTCCGACTTATGGCCCGCGCGCCGGGCGTTCATTGTGGTTGCAGCGGGGGCTTCTCCGCGGCTGAAACCTCGGAGCACATGCCATGCAGCACCTATTCTCAGTTGTTGTCGGAACGACTGTTGCCGCTTTTGGCCTATCGGCACCGCAGGCTGCGGCGGAGGCCGCGCCAGTAAAGAACATCGTGCTCGTACACGGTGCGTGGGTCGGTGGCAGCGGCTGGAAGCCGGTCTATGACATCCTCACGAAGGACGGTTATTCCGTGACGATCGTCCAAGAGCCGCTCACCTCGCTGCAGGAGGATGTTGCACGACGACGCGCATTCTCGACGAGCAGCAAGGCCCGTGCATTCTTGTCGGCCACAGCTACGGCGGCTCGGTCATCACGCAGGCAGGCATACATCCCAAAGTCGCAGGTCTCGTCTACGTCGCCGCGCACGCGCCTGATGTCGGCGAGGACGAAGGCGCCTTGGGAAAGCGCATGCTAAGCATCACCCAGATGCAGCCCGGAGCAATCGAAAAGACGGCCGACGGGTTCACGTACCTGAACCGCGCCGACTTCCCTAAAGACTTCGCCGCGGATTTGCCGCGCCATCAGGCGGAGTTCGAGGCGCGCAGCCAGATGCTCACCTCGGCGAGCGTGTTTGTCACTCCATTGACCGCCGCCGCTTGGAAAACGAAGCCCAGTTGGGCCATCGTTGCCGGCGCCGACAAGATCATCAACCCGGACTTGGAGCGCTGGTCTTATGCGCGCGCCCACAGCCATATGACGGAACTCCCAGGCGCCAGCCACTCGGTCTATGAGTCGCGTCCTGAAGAGGTCGCGGCCGTCATCGAAGAGGCGGCGCAGCACGCTCTAGAAGCCGGGCGGGGCGGCGAGATGAGCGCGGCGGACACCCGCTGAAAGTAGGATGCTCGCCGGACCTCACATGCCTTCGGGCAGTGGGACGCCGGCGGCGGTGAAGGCAGTGCGTTGGCGCTCGGTCACGGCGGCGAGGTCGAAATCCACGATGAGCTCGTTGAACAGACGATACCAGTTCTGCCGCGCATAAAGGTGCAGGAACACGCCGCCGAGACCGATGGCGGCGCGGTCCATGAACACGAACTCGCGCGGTACGGTGACGGGACCCTTCTCGCGGAGGATGCGATGCACGCTGAAAGCTTCCTTGCGGCCGTACTCGCCCGGCGTCGTGCCCTCGGCGATGCGGCGCTCACGATCATCGAGCAGCGGGCCGTAGATGAACCGCGCCCAGATGTTGAGCGCATCGATGAGATCGGCGGACAGGCCGCGGAAGCCCCAGGTCTCGTAGGCGTGCACCATGAGATCGCGGTCGCCGCGCGATAAACCGCAGTAGAGGTCGATGACGCCCTGCACGAAGGGCGGCGCGAAGCTGCGGATGCAGCCATAGTCGAGCAGGTTTATGCCGGCCGGCTTGCCCGCCGCGCTAGGTGGACTGTCTCCGTCGCTCTCACTGAAGATAGTGTAGTTGCCAAGGTGCGGGTCGCCGTGGATGACGCCGTAGTGACTGAAGGGAAACCACCAGGCGCGGAACATCGCTTGCGCGATGGCGTTGCGGTCTTCCAGCGGCGCCGGCTTGTAGTCGAGTAGCGCCTTGCCCTCGAGCCATGTCATGGTGAGCAGCCGCTTGGTCGACAGCTCGGACAGAATCTCCGGCACGCGGATGCGTTTCTCGTCGGCGAAGATGCCGGCGTAGAGCTTGGTGTGGCGCGCCTCGAGCTTGTAGTCGAGCTCCTCGCGCAGCCGCGCCGAGATCTCCTTTAGCATCTCGCCGGTTTCGACCGCCGGATTCATGCGCGCGTGAACGGCGAATACTGCCTTGAGCTGCACGAGGTCGGCCTCGACCGCCGACGGCATGTCGGGGTACTGCAGCTTGACGGCGAGCGCGCGCCCATCGTGTGCCCGCGCGCGGTGCACCTGGCCGAGCGAGGCGGATGCGGCGGCAGTCGTATCGAACGAGGCAAAGCGCGATGCCCAGTCCGACCCCAACTCCGCCTGCATGCGGCGCTTGGCAAACGCGGGACCCATGGCCGGCGCGGCGGACTGCAGTTGCGCCAGCTCGCGCGCGTACTCGGCCGGCAGCGCCTCGGGAATGGTCGAGAGCAACTGTGCCACCTTCATCAGCGGGCCCTTGAGCCCGCCAAGCGCGGCGGCAAGATCGGCGGCGCCGCGGGCGCGGTCGTGCTCGATGCCGAACAGACGCTCGCTGGCGACGCGTGCGGCGACGGCACCGACGTTGGCGCCGACCTTCACGTAGCGCGCGGCGCGTGCCGAGAAGCGGTTCTCCTCGTTCGTCATGCGACGGATATCGGGACGGCACGGCGCCACGGCAAGTCGTGCCGGAGGCGCGCAAAAAAGCGCCCGCGCGTCAGACGGCGACCTGCGTGCCAACCTCGACGACGCGATCGGTGGGGATCTGGAAGTAGGTCGTGGCGTCCTGAGCACTGCGCGCGATGGCCACAAACAGCCGGTCCTGCCAACCGGGCATCTCCGACTTCGGCGTCACCCGCAGATTACGGCGCGACAGGAAAAACGACGTCGCGCTCATGTCGATGTTGAGATCCTTGCGCCGGCACACTTCGAGAATCTTCGGCACGCTCGGCGTCTCCATGAAGCCGTAGCGCGCGACGACGCGGATGAAAGTGTCGGTGACACGGTCCACGGTCACGCGTTCATAGCGCGGCACGCGCGGGACATCCTCGGTGCGTATGGAGAGGATGATGTTGCGCTCGTGCAAGACGCGATTGTGCTTGAGGTTGTGCATCAGCGCGGTCGGCGCGGCGGTGGGATCGGCGGTGAAAAACACGGCCGTGCCGGGCACGCGATGCGGGGGCTTGGCTTCGAGCTTGCGCAACAGCCAGTCGAGATCGGCCTCGTTCTTGCGCGTCTGCTTGGCGAGAAGCCGCGAGCCGCGCACCCAGGTGACCATGATGAGGCCGACAAAGGCGGCGAACAGAAGCGGCACCCAGGCGCCCTCGAACACCTTCAGCATGTTGGCGAGGAAGAACGCCTGCTCGATGAACAGCAGCGGCACGATCAGCAGCGCCACCTGCCAGACTTTCCATCCCCACATGCGCCAAATGACGAAGAACGCGATCAGGGAGGTGAGCACCATCTCCGCCGTCACCGCGACGCCGTACGCCGCCGCCAGATTGCTCGAGCTCTTGAACAACAGCACCATGAACAGCACGGCGATGAGGAGCAGCCAGTTGACGCGCGGCAGGTAGATCTGACCCTGCATCGACTCGGACGTGTGGGTGATGCCGAAGCGCGGCAGGAGCCCGAGCTGAACGGCTTGGCGGGTGAGCGAGAAGGCGCCCGTTATCACCGCCTGGCTGGCGATGATGGTGGCGAGCGTCGCGAGGATCACCATGGGGACCAGCGCCCACTCCGGGTAGAGCAGGTAGAACGGGCTGTCGATCGTCGGCGGATCAGCGAGAACGAGTGCGCCCTGACCGAAATAGTTGACGGTGAGCGCCGGCAGGACGAGTCCGAGCCACGCAGTCTGAATGGGCGGGCGGCCAAAGTGGCCGAGATCGGCGTAGAGGGCTTCGGCTCCGGTGACGGCGAGAAACACCAGGCCGAGGACGGTGAGACCGATCAACCCGTGCTTGAAGACGAACTTCACCCCGTAGACCGGATTGAGCGCTACGAGCACATCCGGATTGGCGACGATGTGGATGAGCCCGCCCACAAACAGGACGATGAACCAAACGAGCATGATGGGGCCGAATAGTGCCGCAACTTGTGCCGTGCCGCGCGACTGCGCGGCAAACAGCGCGATCAAGATCAGGATTGCCAGCGGCAGAACGAGGTCCTCGAAGGCCGGCGAGACGAGCTTCAGGCCCTCGACCGCCGACAGCACAGAGATGGCCGGCGTGATGACGGCGTCGCCATAAAAAAATGCCGCGCCGGCGATGCCGAGGCCCATAATAATGGGCGCGCTACGCTTGGCCACCGATTGGCCGAGCGCCATTAGCGCGAAGATGCCGCCTTCACCGCGGTTATCGGCGCGCAGCAGGATGAACACGTATTTCAGCGTGACAATGAGCAGCAGCGCCCACACGATCAGCGACAGCACGCCGAACACCGCCTCGCGCCCGGCAAAGCTCGTCGCCTTGGCGGCAACGATCGCCTCCTTGAAGGCATAGAGCGGGCTGGTGCCGATGTCGCCGTAGACGACGCCGATCGATCCGAGGACGAGGGCCCAGTATTGTTGGTGGGGAACGGCGTCCGACGGACCCTGGTCAGCGCCCTTCGCCACGACGTGCGATTGTGCCACGTGGGCACCTCACATTGAGTTGGCTGCAGTGCAGCAAATGGCGGGCGCTTCTAACCTTAAAGGCGCTTAAGGAAAAGCCCCTAGCGCCCTACAGGCAATGCTTCATAGCCTTGACAATAACCCAGGATTCTGAAGCGACAGCAAAAGGGGCGGCAGCCGGCCCCAGGCCCCGGCGCACGTTTTTTGCCGTGCGAAAAGCTGCCGCCTTTGTATGGGTGTCGGGTGTCTATTTATCAAGCGGCGACATCGGCCGCGGCGAGCTCGTCGATCATGCCCTCGATGACTTTCAACCCCTTGTTCCAGAACTCGGGTTTCGAGGCATCGAGGCCGAAGGGGGCCAGCAACTCCGAGTGGTGCTTGGAGCCGCCGGCTTTCAGCATGTCGAAATATTTGTTCACAAACCCCGGGTGCGCCTCGTCGTAGAGGCCGTACAGCGAGTTCACGAGGCAATCGCCGAACGCGTAGGCGTACACGTAGAACGGCGAGTGGATGAAGTGCGGCACGTAGGCCCAGAACACCTCGTAGCCGGGTTTGAGCTCGATGGCCGGCCCGAGGCTCTCTGACTGCGTCTCCAGCCAGATGGCGCCGAGTTGGTCAGGCATCAGCTCGCCCTGGCGGCGCGCCTCGTGCAGCTTGCGCTCGAACGTATAGAACGCGACCTGGCGCACCACCGTGTTGAGCATGTCCTCGACCTTGCCTGCGATGAGCGCCTTGCGCTCCTTCGGCTCGTGCGTCTCCTTCAGCAGCGCCTTGAAGGTGAGCATCTCGCCGAACACCGAGGCCGTCTCGGCCAGCGTCAGCGGCGTCGGCGCCAGGAGCGCGCCCTGCGGCCGCGCCAGCATCTGATGCACGCCATGGCCGAGCTCGTGCGCGAGCGTCATCACGTCGCGCGGCTTGCCGAGGTAGTTCAGCAGCACGTAGGGATGCACCGACGGCACCGTCGCGGCGGCGAAGGCGCCCGGTGCTTTGCCAGGGCGCGCCGGCGCATCGATCCAGCGTTTGTCGAAGAACTCCTCGGCGACGGCCGACATCTCCGGGGCGAAGTCGTGGTAGGCGCCGAGCACGAGGCGCTGCGCGTCGTTCCAGGCGAAGGTGCGCTCGGGGCGCTCGGGCAGCGGCGCGTTGCGATCCCAGTGAGACAGGCGCTCCTTGCCCAGCCACTTCGCCTTCATGGCGTAATAGCGATGCGACAGGCGCGGATAGGCCGCGCGTACGCTGGAGACGAGTGCATCGACGACCTCGGCCTCGACCTGGTTGGCCAGGTGGCGCGCCTCGGCGACGTCCTTGAAGCCGCGCCAGCGGTCGGAAATCTCCTTGTCCTTGGACAGCGTGTTGGTGATGAGCGTGAAGAGCCGCACGTTGTCCTTGAACACCTTGGCGAGCGCCTCGGCGGCAGCGCCGCGCTTTTTCTCGTCGGGGTTCGACAACAGGTTGAGCGTCAGCTCGAGCGGCAGCGGTTCGGGCTCGCCGGCGACCGGGAAGCGCAACGCGGCGATCGTCTCGTTGAACAGTCGATTGAAGGCGCCGCTCGATGTCTGTCCCTTTTCGTGGAACAACCGCTCGATCTTCTCCTCGAGCTGGTAGGGCTTCTCCTTGCGGATGTTGTCGATCCACGGCTTGTAGCGGGCCAAGCGCTTGTTTTGCAGCGCCTTGGCCATCGCCGCTTCGTCGATTTGGTTGAGCTCGAGGTCGAAGAAGATGATCTCGGTGGAGATGGCTGTAAGCTTTTCCGAAATGTCGCCATAGAATTTCGCGCGCTCGGGATCGGCCTGGTTGCCCGCGTAGTAGAGCCCGGCGTAGGAGCCGAGGCGCCCCATCAGCTCGACGAAACGCTCGAACTCCTCAATGGCGAGCGCCAGGGCGGCGCCGTCGGAGCCCAGCCCGACGAGCTTGCCGTGATAGGCCTCCTTGATGCGGCGCGCCTCGTCGGCGGCGGCTTTGAGATCGCGGGCGATCTCCGGCGCGGTCGGCGAGGGGTAAAGATCGGCGAGGTTCCACTCGGGCATCTCGCCCAGCGCTTTGGCGACTTTGGCCGCCGCACCCTCCTGCGCGTTGAAGCAGCGTTGCATGTCGTTGGCGCGTGCGTCAGATCGCATCATTTGCTCCAGTGAAATCGGGGAAATCGGGGGCTCGCGGTGTTCCGTGATGAGACGCCGCACGTGGCGCCCGGGACGCGCTGTGCCCAAAAAAGGCTCAACCTGGGCTCCATCGCAACAGCTTATTTACCCTTGTTGGGCAGTCTTGCCTTGTTGAGTGAGCTACCGGTGGCCGAGTGTCCAATCCTGGAGCAATTCGGGGGGTCCGACCGGGG
>DATBSP010000122.1:0-22039 GCA_036559705.1 Hyphomicrobium sp. | reverse complement strand
CGCGGCCGGCGTTCTACTCGCCGTTTCGTGCGCGATGAACTGGCGATTTGGCTTCAGTCTCGGAAGGACCGAGCTCGACGGCCAGATCTACGGAGCGGCCAGCGCGGCCGCCGACTGCATGAAGGCACTCGTGCCTTTCTTCTTCTTCGCCGCAATACGTAACAGGATGTGGTCGCAGGCACTCGCCTCCGCCCTCGTCTGGGTCGTCGTCACCTCGTACTCGCTGACATCGGCTCTCGGCCATGCGGCGCTCAACCGGCTCGATACCGCCGGCCAGCGCACCGCCACTGCCGCTAACTACAAGGATCATCGCGCCGACCTGTCTCGGGCCCAGGAGCAATTGTCCTGGATCCCGCAACACCGTCCTGCTCAGGCGGTTCAGGCCGACATCGATGCCTTGAAGGACGATCGCGCGTGGGTCTACACCGAGAGTTGCGGCAAGGTCAGCGGCAGCAAAGGGCGGAGCTTCTGTCAGAAGTATCATGCCCTTTCGGCTGAACTCGCTTCAGCCCAGCAGTCGATCGCGCTCGAAGCGCGGATCGCCGACATCCAAGGCAAGATGACGAACGTTACCGGTGCCGCGGTGATGACTGAAGCCGATCCGCAAGCCGCGGTTCTGGCCAAGCTCGCCGCGATTATCTCCCCGTCCATCAAAGTCGAAGACGTGCAGACCGCGCTCACGGTCTTCATCGCGCTTCTGCTCGAAGTTGGATCGGGCTTCGGTATGTACATCGCTTTTAGCCAGTGGCGCCTCTATGACCGCCACACGCCGACCGCTCCTCGTATGGTTCCGGTCAGCACCGCTGCGGCAGCGGTGGCGGCCCCAACGGCCGTTGCGATAGCAAAGCCGCGTTCCGGCGCGAACGACAACAGGTCTGCTCCGCCGGCCCAAAGACGGATTGCTCCCGAAAACGACGTGGAGCGCTTCTACAAGGAGAGAACTGAAACACAGGATGGTTCGAGCATAACTGCAACTTCGCTATACGAGGACTACTGTGCTTGGTGTGAAGAGCAACAGAAAGAGCCGCTTGCGCTGCCGACGTTCGGTCGGGAGTTCGGTGAGCTCGGAGTCGAAAAGCAAAGGATAGCAGGTAGGGTTAGGTACTTGCGCATCGCGCTGAAGTCCGCCCGCGAGCTCGAGGAGGATAAGAAGCCGCCGGTCTTCGGAGAGAAGGCCGCCTAGAGATAGGCTTCTACCGAAAGGCCGCGTAAGCGGCCTTTCTCTTTTTCAGCATCCGATCATCGAACGAGGGCGGCTCAGGCCGCCCTTTCTTTTTGTCCGGCCGGCGCTGCCTGGCCGGCGATCTTCAGCGCGAAGGCATAGTCGGCCGCCATCTCGCGCAGCTGCTCATAGCGCCCCGAGGCGCCGCCGTGGCCGGCCTCCATGTTGATCTTCATGAGGATCAGGTTGTCCGAGGTGTTCCGCTCACGCAGGCGGGCGACCCACTTTGCCGGCTCCCAGTAGGTGACGCGCGGATCGGTGAGCCCGCCATAGGCGAAGATGTGCGGATAGGCCTTGGCCTCGACGTTCTCATAGGGGCTGTAGGAGTGGATGTTCTCGAATTCGGACCGGTTGGTGATGGGGTTGCCCCACTCCGGCCACTCGGGCGGCGTCAGCGGCAGGTCCTTGTCGAGCATGGTATTGAGCACGTCGACAAACGGAACATCGGCAATGATGCCGAGGAACAGTTCGGGGGCCATGTTGGCGACGACGCCCATCAGCATGCCGCCCGCCGATCCGCCGTTGGCAACAATTCGTCCGCGCTGCGTCAGGCCCTGCGCGACGAGATAGTCACCGGCGGCGATAAAGTCGGTGAACGTGTTGACCTTATGGGCGAGCTTGCCGTCCGTGTACCAGTGGTACCCCTTGTCCTTGCCGCCGCGGATGTGCGCGATGGCGTAGATGAAGCCGCGGTCGACGAGCGACAGCCGCGTCGTCGAGAACGATGCAGGGATCGATATGCCGTAGGCGCCGTAGCCGTAGAGCAATGCGGGTGCCGAGCCGTCGAGCGGGGTGTCCTTGCGATAGAGAAGCGACACCGGCACCGTCTCGCCGTCGGGTGCTGGCGCGTATAGGCGGCGCGTGACGTAGTCGGACGCGTTGTGCCCGCTCGGCACCTGCTGGCGCTTGCGCAGCGTGCGGGCGCGCGTTGCCATATCGTAGTCGTAGGTCTCCGCCGGGGTCGTCATCGACGAGTAGATAAAGCGCGTCGTCGTGGTGTCGAACTCATGGCCGGCCGAGACGCCGAGCGCGTAGGCCTCTTCCGGGAAGGCGATGATGTGCTCGGCGCCATCGGCGAGTTGGCGCACGACGATGCGCGGCAATCCGTTCTCGCGCTCGAGGCGGACCATGTGGTCGCGGTAGAGGATGGTATCGAGGATGAGGCAGCCCGGTCGGTGGCCAATGATCTCGCGCCAGTTGCCCATGCCCGGCGCAGACACCGGCGCTTCGACGATGCGGAAGTCCTCGGCACCGGCGGAGTTGGTGGTGATGATCAGCCTATCGGCATGATGCTCGACAGAATACTCGTGGGCGATGGCGCGCGGCTCGACGACGCGCGGTAGGCTGAGTGGCGCGTCGGCGTCGATCAGGTGCGCTTCGCTCGTCTGATGGTCATGGGCGTCGATGAGCACGAACTTGGCCGACTGCGTCGCGGAGATGGCGACGTAAAAGCCGGTATCACTTTCGGCGTAGACGAGCACGTCGTCCTCAACCGGGGTGCCGACGACATGGCGATAGACCAGTAGTGGGCGGTGGTTTTCGTCGAGCCGCACATAGAAGAGGGTCTTGCTGTCGTTGGCCCAAACGACACCGCCGCGCGTGTCGGGGATGCTGTCGGGCAGATCGAGCCCCGTCGTCACGTCGCGCACGCGTATGGTGTAGAGTTCTGAGCCCTTGTCGTCGCTGGCGTAGGCGAGGAGGCGGTGATCGGGGCTGTGCTGGAAGCCGCCCAGGTCCCAATAGGGCTTGCCCTCGGCCTCGACGTTACCGTCGAGCAGGATCGCCTCGCCCTCGCCGGAACGCGACTGGCGGCAGACGAGCGGGTACTGACCCCCGGCGACAAAGCTGGTGTAGTAGGCGAACGGTCCGTCAGGCGCCGGCACCGAGCTGTCGTCCTCCTTAAGGCGGCCGCGCATCTCGCGGAACAGCTCCTCCTGCAGGGGGCGCGTCTCGGAGAGCTGCGCCTCGCAGTAGGCATTCTCGGCATCGAGATAGGCGCGGATCTCCGGGTCGAGGACGGTGGGTTCCCGCATCACTTCTTGCCAGTTGTCGGCCTTCAGCCAGGCATAGTCATCGACGAGCTCCACGCCGTGCCAGGTGGCGAGGTTGGGGCGGCGCGCGGCGCGCGGCGGCTTGACGAAGGCGTGACGATGGGCGGGGCCGTGCATCGATTTCTCCACGGGAACTGCGAGCAATAGGGGACCTGGGGCGCAGAGCGCCGGCTGTCTCGAGGGGACCTCACCCGTGCGAAATATGTTCGTCCTGGGAGCGGCCAACGATCAGACGGATAGCAAGCAGCGTTGTCAACTTTCGGGAGAGGGCAGGGCTACAACCTTTCCGCGAAGGAAAGTTTATTGAAGTAGACAGTCCGCGCTTATAAGGAACCCTGATCATCACCCAAAGCGAAACTTACCAACGGGTGCGACGCGGCCTGCAAACGACGGGGAATTACTTGTCGTGATGACGACTCAACACTTTGGATTGGCAGAACATAGTAAGCGCATACGTGAAATGGCGTGACCGAACACCGTTAAAAAACGCTCGAGCTCCTCGGACATGTCTTAAGATTAGGCATATCAAGTGTATGTCCGTGGGCTGTAGTTGACTTTACTTCCGTCCGATGCGAAACCAAGCCTATAGGTGGGATAAGCAGTAGGCTGTTATAGAGTTGGGCAAGTTCAATCGCACTAAGGTCTAGTTGGCTGAGGTATTTGCTCGATTGGGTGCCCCCTTGCATTGCCGAGTTGAAATTTACCCGTGACGGCTGGAGGTCGGCTTGGAAGACGCAACTCAACCGGAACTCGTCGAGCTGACGGCCAAGATTGTTTCGGCCTATGTCAGCAACAACTCCGTTGTCGCCAGCGACCTACCGCACCTGATCAGTGAAACGCACGCCGCGCTCAGCCGCGCGAGCGGCGGCGTCATCGCCGTGGAGCGCGAGGAGCAGAAGCCTAAGGTGCCGGTTAAGAAGTCGGTGATGCCCGACTATCTTATCTGCCTGGAGGACGGGAAGAAGTTCAAGTCGCTGAAGCGGCACCTGCGTACCCACTACAACTTGTCACCGGAAGAGTACCGGGAGAAGTGGGGCCTGCCGCACGACTACCCGATGGTGGCGCCGAACTACGCGCGGGCGCGCTCCGATCTCGCCAAGAAGATGGGCCTCGGCACGCGCCGCGACGGGAAGTAACTCGTCAATCTTTTGGCATCCAGCGGGTTCGCCGCTCTCCGATCCTTTGCAGGTAGTCGGCCGTCTCGGCCCGATAGGCACGCAGCAACTGGGCGTGCCGCGCGAGGTCATACGCCCAATGTCCGGCGATGCCACGCTGGCGCTCGAGGCGCAACGCTCGGCGCATGCGGGCGAGCAGCCGCGCGTGCTCGCCCGCATTCAATACTTGGATCTCGTGCGGCCAAAGCGGCAGCTTGGCCAAGTCGCGGGCGCGTTGATACGCGTCCGGCGGGGCGGCACTGAGTAGTGCAGTCGCGGTGTGGATGGACAAGCGTGTTGGGCTCCGAAAGGAAGCCGCAACTTTCGCACCGCCGTTGCGCGCGAGGATTTCTTCGCGGACGCGCGACTTATCCTCTCCGTTCACCCGCCGGATAGTTTGCACACACGGGAGTAGCGCTTCGCACGTATCATCCACCGCACGACGAACCGGCATGAGAGTGAGGCAGATGTTGCAGCCGCCCCTACGCCAGCCTACGCAGTCCCACGTTCGCACCGCGGCCTCACGCATCGATCGCTGGCACCGCCGATTGTCCCGCGTGAGGCCATCGCAAGCAGTCATTCAGGTGTTCGGCATCGCCTACCGGGATCTGCGGCGGACTTCACGCGGAAGGGCAAAGGTGGCACTGGCGTGCCAGGTCGCCATGTGCCTTGCGCGTCGGCTGCGGATTGTCGCTCACCGAGACGGGATGGCTCTTCGAGCGCGATCGCACGACGGTCGCGCATGCCTGCGGCGTCATCGAGGGCCGCTGTGATGATCCCATTTTCGATCGCGCCCCCGATCTCCTCGAGTGGGTCGTGCCAGCGCTCACGACCCGCCCCTTCCCGCCGCTCCATCCAGCCAGTCGAGGCAGCATGCCCGCAGGAACAAAGCCGCGGGGCGTGAGGCCGTGCGCCAATATCAGCTTTAACGCCGACGAAAGCCCGATCGCCGTGGCTGCGCCGGCGCAAAAACCGCAGCGGCGAGGCGATGATCTCGCAGTCGCAATTCGATGCGGGCGAACGGCTGCGCGCCGATTTTTGGTTCGCGCAGACGCCGCGCACCACCATCAACTGGTCTTCCTTGTCGCCCATGCAACGCGGGCGCCGCCACGGCGCGGCTCGCGCTTCGGGGGCCGACATGCTGGACAACGCGGCAGCCGCTGCCGAGCGGCGTGCGCCGCGCTCTGGCGGCGGTCGAACCCGAGCTATGCGGGGTGCTGATCGACGTTTGCTGCCACTTGAAGGGTCTTGAAGAGGCGGAGCGCCTGGCCGGCTGGCCGCAGCGCTCGGCCAAGATCGTGCTGCAGCTCGCGCTGACGAGCCTTGCCCGCCACTACGGCATCGAGCCCGCGGCGCCCGCGGACGGCAAGGCCTCCTTCTTGCGTCACTGGGGAAGCGAGGATTCTCGCCCCGCGTTCGAGGTGCCGGGGGGAGACGGTCTAGCGGGCGACAGCGCCTTGCGCGCTTGCTGCTGTGGCGTCGGAGCGGATGCGGGCCACCATCGAAGCGAGGCCGTTGGACCGCTGCGCGGTCAAGTGCTCCTTCAATCCCAGCCCTGTAAAGATGGGATCGGCATCGATCTCCAGCACTTCATCAATCTTACGGCCGTTGTACATGGCGAAGAGGATCGCGATGAGACCGCGCACGATGTGGGCGTCGCTGTCGGCGAGGAATGTGTATTCAGGAGAGCCGTGGCCGCGCCCGATGCTCGCCGCCAGCCACACCTGGCTGGCGCAACCGCGAACCTTGTTCTGTTCAGTCCGCAGCGCGTCGGGCAGCGGCGGCAGCGTGCGGCCGAGCTCGATCAGATAGCGGTAGCGATCCTCCCAATCATCGAGGAGGGCGAAATCGGCGCTGATTTCAGACAGTGTCGGCAAGCCGGTTCGACTTTCTTGGCTAGGCAGTACTGACATTCACATAGGTTGTCGAAAGGCAAATGCGCAAGGGCCGGCGTTTGGGGCGCCGGCCCGCGTAGTACGGTGGTGAAAGATGTCAGCTCAGATGCCGCCGCGCGAAGTGCCGCGCCAAACGGGCTCCAGATCTTCGGCCCGCAGCGTGCCGCGTGGCGTCATGTCGACCGTCGGCTCGATCAAGCTCCGGCTCTGATCCTTGCCGGTCTGCTTCATCACGAGTTCGTAAGCCATGGCGGCGCCAAACTGCGCCTTCTTGACGAAGCCGGACCACAGGACACCGGCCTGCTCGCAAGTGGGGCCGTTGCGATCGCAGAAGGTCGCCGACCAATGCACGGCCGAAGCCGCCCGGTCATACAGCGCGGCCTGCTGCTCGCGATCAGCCGGCAGCACGGCGACGACGACAGCGACAAGGATGCCAATCTTCAAAATGGACATGTTGGTCTCTCCAACCTGGTCCCCATTCCCAGCCTCTTGAATAGCAGACCGGTATCAACAAACTACCTCATGCAATCGGAAAAATTGCGATCAATTGGAGGCAATTTTTACAGATTTTGGGGCGCGGGCGCGGCACGCAGATCCGTGCTGCCGCAACGTTCCGTCAATGAGTGTTAAGCGATCGTTTACGTCCTCACCCGCATACTGCGCGGACATAGTAAGCGGCGCGTAGGGGTGTGGTCATGCTGCCGAACCGGGCGACGTTACAACTCCTGGCCTTCCTGATGTTGACCGGGGGCGTTGCTGCGAATGTCTTCTTCATGCAGTCGAGCGGGCGCGGCGCGATGAGCGCTCAGGTGAGTGTGCGCGACGCCTGGAACATCGCCGCCATCGAGGCCGCGGAATTCGGCGATACGGGCTCCATCGGCCGTGCGACAGGCGAAGCCAAGAAAGAAAGCGACGGTCTCAACCTCTCGGCCCTCGGTGCACCGAGCGCGCCGGCGAAGTCCACCAGCCAAACCGAGGTGACGCGGGCGGTGCAGCGCGAGCTGCAGATCCGCGGCTATGAGACAGGCGCGCGCGACGGCGTTGCCGGCGTGATGACCCGTGGCGCCATACTTGCCTACGAACACGACCATGGCCTCCCGCTCACTGCGCGTCCGAGTGAGGAGCTGCTCAAGGCCATCATCCTCGGCGAGGGTGGCAAGCTCGGCGCTAAGAAGGGCACGAAGGTCGAGACGGCCGAAGCGCAGGACGTGATCCGCTCCGTGCAGCGCTCGCTGGCCAAACTCGGCTACAAGGTTGACGCCGCTAACGGCAGGCTGACGCCGGACACCGCGCGCGCCATCCGCGCTTTCGAGGGCGATCAGGCGCTGTATGAGACCGGCCGCGTGTCGGGACCGCTGATCTCGCGGCTCGCCCGCCTTACCAGTGACGACAGGGAAGCTGCGGCGCCGTGAGACGGCGGCTCAGTCTCGGCGCGCTTGCCAGCGCGTTTTCCGCTACTAGAGTGCGGGCCATGCGGCTGCGCGCGGAATTCTGGGTGAAGGGCTACATCCGCCGGTGTGCCGTCGAGGGCGCATCGGCGGTTGTGGTGCGTCATGGCGACGACGATGCCGGCGCCATTTTCATCAAGGTCGACCGCCTCGACGGAACCTGCCTCGTGTTCGGCCCGGCGCCGGCAGGCCTAGACGGCGCCGAGAGCGACCGGCGCTGGATTGCCCACCTCTCCCCAGAGAACAACGAGATCGCCAAGGCCGATGCATTTCTGTCGCGTGAAGCTAGCTTCGATGCCGATCTCTGGCTGATCGAGGTGGAGGACCGGAAGGGACGCCACTTCCTCGACGACAGTATTGTCACAGGGTCCAACTAACCGCAGCGCGCGCTTAAGGCTTCGGTAACGCCTGGCGGTTCCAACTTGTACACTGTGATTCTCACTGTTCGTGCCGACAACGCTTGACGGCACGGGCGAATCGAGGGCCGCCATGTCACGGGGGGAGCGCATGGCACAGATACTCAGCTTTCGTACCCCAGAGTTCCGATCGAGCGAGGGCAATGGCCGTCGCGCCGGAGTTTCCGCCGAAGTCATCCTGTTCCCGGGCGTGCGCTACGAGCGTTGGGAAGAGGCGCACGCCGCGACGCCCGCAGCGAGCGAGCAGCGCTTCACCAACCGCGACGTGCTCGAGCTGGCAGAGTAGTTACTGCGTATCGGATTGCATCAGAAGGAGCGCGCGGTGCAGTGCGCATCCTTGAGCACGGCTTCGACGTGGCGCTGATATGAGAAGCCCTTGTCGGGGCCGCGCACGACGACAATGCCGCGCGTGGCAGAGACAGGCGTCGGCGGTTGCACGTCACGCGCAATACCGCGCGCCTCCGGCGTAATGCCGAGGAAGGCTTCCTCCGAAGGCACGAGCACGATCGACACCGGGGTCGGCCGCGATGGCACCGAAGCGGTGGCGTAGATGTTGTCGCCTTGCGGCGTGACGACCGTGAGCGACCATCCGAGATCTGGTGGAAGCGTCGATGATACGGTGACTGGCCCGCCCGAGGTGTCGAAGCGGCACATGGCATAGCGCGCATCCGGCGACATGAAGGGCAGCGGCTCGGCCCCAGGGGCCGACGCGATCAAAAGCTGCATTCGGTTGATGGGCAGTCCGGGTGCGAGACGGCTGTAGGCTGACGCAGCGGTGAGATAAGGAGCGGCGAGCGTGGCGCAGATGTGCAGGATGCCGGCAGCGACGGGAGCGGCGAGAATGAGCTGCCAATTGGCGTGCCTCAGCGTGTCGGCGATGTTCATCGGCATTGCACCCGGCGGATCACAGGCAGCTGTTTGGGCTCCGCCTCCGTTTTGCCGAGCATCGTTGAGGAATCGAAGGTCGTGAACATGAGGGCGAGCCGGCCGGCGCCGCCGGTCGGCAGCCAGTTGCCGGGGCTTGCTTCGCGCGCCAGGGCAACGGCGAAGGTGCCATCCGGGCGCAAGGCGATCGACTCGCTGGTGTAGGCATGACGCTGCGCGGCGTTGGCGATCAGGTCGCCGCGGTCGTTGAACACGGTGAGGCTCCACCAATGGTTGCCCGGCTCGCGACCCTCGACGAGGTAATCGCACGATGAGTGAAGGCGATTGCCGTCACTGTCGGTGTAGGCGAGGTAGGTGAGGGCGATCTCGGTCGTCAGCTGCAACGTGCCGAGCCGTCCAAAGTGCGCGCGCGTGTAGGGATCGGCGTCGGCGCGGCCCGCCGATGTCCAGCCGACCCACGGGCCGTGCTGTTCCGTCGTCAGCCGTGTGCCCACATCGATCATGTACCAGCTGGTGCCAAGCCCGAGGATCAGCACGGCGCCAATGAAGGCCGCCCAGTCGCCCAGAATCCCAATGAGGATCGCGACGCGTTTGCGCAACCGGTGCAGACCGACATGGACGGGGGTGAGGGCGCTAAGGGACTGCACGTGGCGGCGTTCCATCTTGCGGCAGCGGCGCGACGCCGAGCGTCGTGCGGCGCGGATCAGTCATGCTAGGTGTTGTTCCGTCGGCGCGCTTGTTCGGCGGTAAAGCCGGCGATGGCTTCGGTGGGTTGGTCCCTGTGTTGGTCGGCGATGTGGTCGGCGGCGGCTCGGCGATGCCGCCGGCTTTGCGCAACGCTTGCGCGACTTTGCGCAGCGCCTCGCGGGCCTGTTCGGACATCAGGCTGGATGTCGTGCGTTGGGCCTCCGGCGCCGATGCTGCACCCTCGGGGTGAATCGCGGCGATACGCTGCTGCTCGGCGACCTGTACCGGGTGCGGCTGCAAACCGGGGATGGTGGGGATGTTCATGTCGGTATGCACCACGGACATGAACGAGTGCCAGACCGGTGAAGCGAAGACACCGCCCGTCGTACCGCCCGACATGGGACGATTGTCGTCGTTACCGAGCCAAACCGCGCCTACGTATTTGCCGGTGAAGCCGACGAACCACACGTCCTTGGGACCGGTGCTGGTGCCGGTCTTGCCGGAAACGTTGGTAAAGTCGAGTTGCGCCCGTTGTCCCGTGCCGTCGGTGATGACCTTGTTCATCATCCAGTTAAGCCCCTCGGCGACCTTGCGCTCGACGACCTGCGGGGCCTCGGGCTCGTCGCGGTCACGGCTGTAGATGAGATCGCCCTTGGAGCTGACGAGATCGAGAATGGCGTAGGGCTTGGCGAGCTTGCCACCATTGGCGAAGGTGGCAATGCCGCCGGCATGCTCGAGCGGGCTGATCCCGTAATCGCCGAGCGCCATCGAGCAGGTCTTGCGGATGCCGCTGACGCCGACGCGGCGCGTCATCTCGATGACCTTGTCGCGGCCGACGGCAAAGGAAAGCTCGGCGGCCACCGTGTTCAGCGACTTGGCGAGCGCCATCCACAGTGGCATGCGGCCGCCGCCGCCGTGACTGCCGCCGTAATTCTGCGGATGCCAGCGGCCGCAACTGCGCGAGGCATCGCGCACCGACGTGGTCGGCGTGTAGCCGTTCTCGAGCGCGGCGGCATAGACGTAGACCTTGAACGAAGAGCCGGGCTGGCGCCTCGCGTGCGAGGCGCGATTGAACTGGCTTTCGCCGTAATCCGGGCCGCCTGTCAACGCGCGCACGGCGCCGTCCGTTTCCATCAGCACGATGGCGCCGCTGGTGATGCGGTTGCCGCGATACTGACGCAGGGCCGACGTCAGCGCCTCGTCCGTCGTCTTCTGCATGTTGAGGTCGACGGTGGTGCGTGCGGTCAGCACATACGAGCCGCGGCCGGCGGCGATGCGCTGCACCTCCTCGAAGGCCCAGTCGAGGAACCAGTCGGGGCTGTTGGGATTGCGGTTCTCGATGGTCTTGGCGGGATGTACGCGCGCCCAGTGCACTTGTCCGGCGGTATAGAAGCCGGCTTCTACGAGGTTGTTCAGCACCTCGTTGGTGCGGGCGCGCGAAGCCGGCAGGTTGACGTGCGGGGCATACTTCGTCGGCGCCTTGAACAGGCCGGCGAGCAGCGCCGCCTCGGCGAGATTTACTTGCCGCACCGACTTGCCGAAGTAGTACTGCGATGCCGCCTCGACCCCGAAAGCGCCGCCGCCCATGTAGGCACGATCGAAATACAGCTTGAGAATGTCGCGCTTAGAGAAGCGGCTCTCGAGCAGCAGCGCCAGAAACGCCTCCTTGATCTTGCGCTGGACGGAACGCTCGGACGACAGGAAGAGGTTCTTGGCCACCTGCTGCGTGATCGACGAGCCGCCCTGCACCACCTCGTTTGCCTGCAAGTTTGTGGCGAGCGCGCGGAACGTGCCGTAGACGTCGATTCCCCAGTGCTCGAAGAAGCGCCGGTCCTCGGTGGCGAGCGCCGCCTTGACCATCTGGTCGGGAATTTCGTCGAGCGGCACAGCGTCGTTGTGCAGGATGCCGCGCTTGCCGATCTCGTTGCCGTTTTGGTCGAGGAATTTGACGGCGAACTGCCCGGTGAGGAACTTGCCCTCGTTGAACTCGTGGAAGGCCGGAATGGCGAGCGCGAACATGACTATGAAGCCGCCGGCGCCGAGCGTCAGCCCTTCCGAGGCCGCCTCGTTGAGCAGGCGCTTCCAACCGGTGAGCTTGAAGCGGGCGAAAAAGCTCGTGCCGGCATTCCAGACATCGCGAAACCACGCCCATGTCTCGGCGAGGGTTGAATCGATCTTCGAGTCGAGACCGAGCCAATTGACGACCCGCTCGCGGCGCCCGCTCTTGAAAAGCCAGTCCTGCACGTCGTTTATGTTCCCGGCGTCATCCGCGTTTGCTGGCGCTCCGCGGGGCGGGGCGAGCGGTGGGACCAAGAGAGAATCCCAAACGCTTGCCCCTTATACCTGTGCCGGCATGGAGATGTTAAGGCGCCGGCTGCGCATTTATGAACATGCTTGACCGGCGCCCGGGCCGTGAAAACGGGCTTCGCCGCTGTAAATCAGCTGATCTGCGCCGGTGGCCGCGCGGGTCATTTGCGTCTGAGATGTTCGGGATAGCAGCATAGACGTAGAAGACGGCCGCGTAGGTGGCGAGACCTACAAACAACAGTATGGACCCGGCCCATAAGCAAACGGCAGCTATGAGAAGGAAATTCGCGAAGATGATCGTATCCTCGACGATCCACTTGAGCTGCTTCATATCCGGCCTCTTGTGAGCTGTCCAAAGCGCGGGGCTATCCCCAATTCGGGTGAGACTTGTCCTAGGGCCGCGTCGCCTGATGTCCGTTGTGGACACCCGATCGGGCGAAGTCAGCTCTGGATCACAAGCGGCCGTGGCTTGGTCTCGTCGGAACCATCATGACAATCTACGGACGCGCGCGTGCATCAAAGCCACTCGAGCAGCGCAACATGCAGTTGAAGCTGTGACGCGCGCATTCATGACGAGTTCAGGCGGCGCGACCTAAGAGAGGTGCGATGCCACTCGTTCTCCCCTCGACGCGCCGAATCGTTTCTCTCCTGCTGCTCGCCGCCGCTGCGCTCAATCCCGTCGGCGCGTCGGCGGACTGCATCGCCGATTGGTCGATCGCTGCGCCTATCGTGTACAAGGAAGGATTGACGACGGTCGAAACCCTGTCGCGCATCGCCGCAGCGGAAATGCCCGGCAATATCGTGAAGACGACGCTGTGCGAAGAGAACGGCGTGTTTGTCTATCGCATTCTCGTGCGCGATGCGCACGGAAAGCTGACCGGCCGCACTGTCGACGCGCGCGCTCCGTTCGCCCGCTGACAATCTTTGCCGCTCGGGTTCGCAAGTTCCTCTTCCTGTCCTACATTTGGGTCAAGGCCCATCTCAAGGACGCAAGCAAAAGGAGGTCCCCATGCCATATGTCGACGGATTCGTGGTCGCGGTGCCGAAGAAGAACCTCGCCGCCTACAAGAAGATGGCCCTGCAGGCCGGCAAAGTCTGGATGGAGCACGGCGCGCTGGAGTTTAAGGAGTGCGTCGCCGACGACGTGAAGGTCGGCAAGCTGACCTCGTTTCCCCAGGCGGTGAAGCTGAAACCGGGAGAGGTCGTCTTCTTCTCCTATATCGTCTACAAGAACCGCGCCGCGCGCGACAAGGTCAACAAAAAGGTCATGGAGGACCCGCGCCTGAAGGGGATGATGGAGGGTAAGGACATGCCCTTCGACGGCAAGCGCATGATCTATGGCGGCTTCGAGACGCTGGTCGAACTAAGCGCCTGATCGGAGCGCTAGGATCGGGCCGGCCGGCTCGTTATAGTCCCGCGCGAGTCTTGGAGACAGCAGCGAGGGGCAAGGTGCGCGTCCTGGTCGTTGAGGATGACAAAGATCTGAACCGGCAGCTCGTCTCGGCGCTGGGCGATGCGGGCTACGCGGTCGATACCGCCATGGACGGCGAGGAAGGCTTTTTCCTTGGCGAGACGGAGCCGTACGACATCGTCATCCTCGACATCGGCCTTCCGAAGATGGACGGCATCTCCATCCTCGAGCAGTGGCGCCGCGCCGACCGCAAGATGCCGGTGATCATCCTTACCGCTCGCGACCGCTGGAGCGACAAGGTCGCCGGCATGGATGCCGGAGCCGACGACTATCTCGCCAAGCCGTTCCACATGGAGGAGCTGCTGGCCCGCGTGCGCGCACAGGTGCGCCGCGCCTCCGGCCATGCCAAGAGCGAGATCGAGTGCGGGCCCTTACGGCTCGACACCAAGACGGCGCGGGTGACCTGCAACGGCCAGCAGATCAAGCTCACCTCGCACGAATACCGCCTGCTCGCCTACCTCATGCACCACAACGGCCGCGTGGTGTCGCGCACCGAGCTCGTCGAGCATCTCTACGAGCAGGACTTCGACCGCGATTCGAACACCATCGAGGTGTTCATCGGCCGGCTGCGCAAGAAAATCCCCGTCGACCTCATCGAGACCGTGCGCGGACTCGGCTACCGTTTGAGCGAAACGCCTGGCCGGGCCTAACAGATGCGGTTCAATTCGCTCGCCTTTCGCTTGTTTGCCACCGCCGCAGCCTGGACGCTGCTGGTTCTGCCGATCGCCGGCTTCATCATTTACCGACTCTATCGCGACGACGTGCAGGCGAGCTTTGACGGGCAGCTGTTGAAGCTCGTCAATGCCATCACCGTCGACAGCATGGGCTCGTCCGGCTACGCGCAGCCGCTGCCACCGAGCAATCTCTACGAGCCGCTGTTCGAGGTGACGCACTCGGGCTGGTATTGGCAGATCACGCCTCTGTCGCCGGCCAGCGGGCGCAAGCTCGTCTCGCCCTCGCTCGCCACCTATTCGCTGCCCTCGCCTGCCGCCAAGTCGGTGAAGCCGGATGAGAGCGGCGCCCGCTGGCTCAACTTCAAGGGCCCCAAGGCTGAGCCGCTGCGCATGGTCGAGGTGATCGACACGCTCGGGCATGAGGCGGGCAAACCCACCTATTCCATCGTCGTCGCCGGTCCGCAGGATTGGCTCGACCATCTCGTCGCCAACTTCCGCTATCGGCTGACGACGGCGCTGGCCTTGGCCGGCCTCGGCCTCGTCGCCGTGACGCTGTTCCAGGTGCGCTTCGGCCTCCTGCCATTGCGCCAGATCGAGCGCGGCCTGGCCGGCATCCGCTCCGGTACGTCGAGCAACCTCGAGGGTGATCTTCCCGCCGAGATCGAGCCGCTGCAGTCGGAGCTCAACGCCCTGATCCGCTCCAACCAGGCGATCGTCGATAGGGCCCGCACGCAGGTCGGCAATCTGGCGCACGCTCTGAAGACGCCGCTTGCCGTCATCACCAACGAGGCGCGTGGCGACAAGACCGGGCTCGGCGACAAGGTGGCCGAGCAGGCCGAGATCATGAAGCAGTCGATGACACGCTATCTCGACCGGGCGCGCATGGCGGCACGCGTCGGGGTGATCGGGCGCGTGACCCCGGTGCCGCCGGTCATCGAGCCCTTAATGCGCACATTGCAGCGCATTCACCAGGAAAAGGGCGTCGCCATCAGCGTCGAATGCCCGGCGGATGCACGCTTCCAGGGTGAGCGGCACGATCTGGAGGAGATGCTCGGCAACTTGCTCGACAATGCCTGCAAGTGGGCGCGCCACGACGTGGCGCTGTCCGTCGAAGTGCCGCCGTCGACAGGCCGCGCGCGCAGTAGGCGCCTTGCCATCACCGTTGCCGACGACGGACCCGGCCTCAACGACGAGCAACGTGCGCGCATCGGCAAGCGCGGGTTGCGGCTAGACGAGACGAAGCCCGGATCGGGGCTGGGCTTGTCGATCGTCATGGAGCTTGCCCACTCCTACGGCGGCACGTGCGAACTTGCGCGTGCACAACAGGGTGGCCTGGCGGTGCATTTGGACCTCCCGGCGGGCTAAACTGCTGACAGCGCGATTCGCCGCAAAGCAGCCGGGTTTCGGTCACGGCCGGTGCACATTCGTTGGCTAGTCCGCTACACTGTGGTCCGAATACAAGGGGGCGCGCGGACCGGCCGTCCATGCGTAGCATGGCTTCGTGTCCATGCGGAGCATGGCTTCGCCATGACGACGGACCGTCTTCGGGGAGACAATCGTGATGCGCAAGGCAAGCATTCTGGCCATCGCACTCATTGCGCTGCTGCCCGGCTGCAGCGGTGACACCGCCAACCAGGACACCGGCCTCATAGTCGGCGGCGTCGCCGGCGGCATCATCGGCAATCAGGTCGGCAAGGGCACGGGGAACGTGCTGGCGACTGTGGCCGGCGCCATGATAGGCGGTATCGTCGGCAGCGAGATCGGCCGCTCCATGGACGAGCAGGACCGGCGGCTTGCCGAACAGGCGGAATTGGCCGCGCTCGAGGAGGGCGAATCCGATCGCCCGCGGCGCTGGCGCAACCCCGACAACGGCCGCTACGGCGACGTCGTCCCTGGGCGGCCGTACAAGCGCAGCAACATCGATTGCCGCGATTACAAGCACACCGTTTATATAGACGGCCGCCCGCGCACCATGCGCGGCACCGCCTGCCGCAACCCCGATGGCACGTGGAAAAACGTCGCCTAACGGCGACGAGGCGTAACTCCGCCGACAAGCGTCGCTGCCGAGCGGTCCTTTAACCCTCCCGCATCTTGCGCTGCGGCAGAAATCTTGCCGCGGCTTCCAAGGCTTGTCAGGTTCGCGCGCGAGCCCTATTCCAGCCGCGCGGTGAGGTTTGGATAGCGGCATGGTGCTGTGGATCGGTTTTGCACTGTTGGCGGCTGCCGTCGTGTGGGCGGTGACGCGACCATTGCTTACGCCGCCCGCCGACGCCGCGGCGGCAGGTGACAGCGAGCTTGCCGTCTATCGCGATCAGCTCGCAGAAATCGAATCTGAGCGGGCGCAGGGGTTGCTCGGTGGCGCCGAGGCCGAAGGCGCGCGCGTCGAGCTCGCCCGTCGTCTCATCCAGCGCTCGGAAGAAAAGCAACGCGCCGGCGCGGCAGCGCAAGGCTCCATCGCCCGGGCGCGTGCGGCCGTGACCTACGCGGCAGCGGCGCTCCCCGTCATCGGCATCGGCGTCTATCTCGCCGTCGGCTCGCCGCAACTTTCGGGGCGGCCCTACGCGGGACGCCTCGATATGCCGATGCAGGAGGCGACGGCCGCCGATCTCGTCGCCCGCGTCGAAGCGCATCTGCGCGAGCACCCTGAGGACGGGCGCGGCTGGGATGTGCTCGCCCCCGTTTACATGCGCATGGGCGACTTCACACAGGCGGCGGATGCATTTCAAAAGGCGGCGCGGCTCCTGGGTGAATCGCCCAAGCGCATCGCCGGCTTCGCGCGTGCCATCATCATGGTGCAGAACGGCGTCATCAGCGAGCCGGCGCGCCAGGCGTACGAGAAGCTGCGCACGCTGGAGCCGCAGTCGATCGAACCACAGGTATGGCTCGCCATTGCGCGCGAGCAGGACGGCGACCTGAAGGGTGCCGAAGCCGAGTACCGCACGCTGCTGGTCGGTGCCGAGGATCCGTGGAAGGGTTTGCTCGAAGCGCGCCTGGGGGCGCTGACCGAAAAGGTCGGCGCCCCTGCCCCCGCGACGGGGGCACCCGCTGCGCAGCCGGAGGCGATGAGCGCCGCCGATCGTGACAAGTTCATCCTGCAGATGGTCGACGGCCTTGCCGCGCGCCTCAAGCAGAATGGCAACGACCTTGAAGGCTGGATGCGGCTCGTCCGCTCCTACATGGTGCTCGACCGGCGCGATGATGCGGCCACCGCGCTGGCCAGCGCGCGCCGCCAATTCTCGGGCGATGAGAAATCGCTGGCCGAGCTGAACGTATTGGCGGAAAGCTTGGGGCTCGGCTCGTGACCAAGCGCGCAAAGGAAGCGGCATGACGCGAAAGCAGCGGCGCGGTGTTCTGATCGGAGTCGGCATGGCGGTGCTAACCGTGGCGGTCGGGCTCGTGCTGTTTGCGCTGCGCGATTCCATCGTCTTCTTTCATACGCCGAGCGACCTTGCGGAGAAGCCGATCGCCGCCGGCGAGCGATTCCGCCTCGGTGGGCTCGTCGCCGCGGGAAGCGTGAGGCGCGGCCAGGGCACCAAAGTCGAATTCGTCGTTACAGATACCTTGAAGACAGTGCCCGTCGCTTACGAGGGCGTGCTGCCGGATTTGTTCCGGGAAGGGCAGGGTGTTGTCACCGAGGGCAAGCTGACGCCGGAAGGCACGTTCGTCGCTGACAGCGTGCTCGCCAAGCACGATGAGAACTACTTGCCGCCGGAGGTAGCGAAGGCGCTCGAGGCAAAAGGCGTGAAGCTCGGCAAGGGCGCGTCCCACCCGGAGGGCGCGACGCCGTGATCGTCGAAATCGGACATTTCGCGCTGGTGCTGGCACTGCTGGTGGCCATCTTCCAGATGGTGGTGCCGGCTTACGGCGCGCATGTGCGCGATGCGCGACTCATGGCCGTGGCGGACCCGGCGGCGCTCTGTCAGTTCAGCCTGCTCGGCGTCTCCTTCCTCGCTTTGATGCACGCCTACGTGACCTCGGATTTCTCCGTCGCCAACGTTGCCTCCAACTCGCATTCGACGAAGCCGTTGCTCTATCGCATTTCGGGCGTGTGGGGGAATCACGAAGGCTCGATGGTGCTGTGGGTGCTGATCCTCGCGCTGTTCGGTGCTGCCGTCGCCGCCTTCGGGCGCAACCTGCCGCCGACGCTGAAGGCCAACGTGCTCAGCGTGCAAGCCTCGATCGCGGTGGCGTTCACGCTCTTCATCCTACTCACGTCCAACCCATTCCTGCGCATCGAGCCGCCGCCGGCCGACGGCGGCGGCCTCAATCCGGTCCTGCAGGACCCGGCGCTCGCCTTCCATCCGCCGTTTCTGTACACGGGCTACGTCGGCTTCTCGATCGCTTACTCGTTCGCCATGGCGGCGCTGATCGAAGGGCGCATCGATGCCGCCTGGGCGCGCTGGGTGCGGCCGTGGACGCTCGCCGCGTGGATGTGCCTGACACTCGGCGTCGCCATGGGCTCGTGGTGGGCGTATTACGAGCTCGGCTGGGGCGGCTGGTGGTTCTGGGACCCGGTCGAGAACGCCTCGTTCATGCCGTGGCTCGCCGGGACGGCGCTACTGCACTCCGCGCTCGTCATGGAAAAGCGCGATGCGCTGAAAGTGTGGACGGTGCTGCTCGCCATCCTCACCTTCTCGTTGTCGCTGATGGGCACGTTCCTCGTCCGCTCCGGCGTGCTCACCTCGGTACATGCGTTTGCCGTCGATCCGCAGCGCGGCGTGTTCATCCTTGCCATCATGACACTGTTCACCGGCGGCGGGCTTGCGCTATTCGCCCTGCGTGCGCGTGATCTGCGCCAGGGCGGCATCTTCGCGCCCATTAGCCGCGAGGGCAGCCTCGTGCTCAACAACATCCTGCTGACAACGGCCTGCGCCACGGTGTTCGTCGGCACGCTCTATCCGCTGCTGCTGGAATCGCTGACCGGCGACAAGATTTCTGTCGGCCCGCCGTACTTCGACTGGACGTTCGGGCCGCTGATGGTGCCGCTGCTGCTGGCGTTGCCGTTCGGGCCGTTCCTCGCCTGGAAGCGCGGCGACGTTCTGGGCGCGGCGCAGCGGCTGATGTTCGCCGCCATGCTGGCCGTCGTCGTCATGGTGCTGGGAATGATAACGTTCCACCGCGGGCCGTGGCTGGCGCCGTTCGGTCTGGCGCTCGGCGTATTCGTCATGGCTGGTGCCGTCGCCGAACTCGCCTGGCGCATCCGCCTCGGCAGCGTGCCGCTGGGCGAGGCCTGGCGGCGTTTTGCCAATCTCCCGCGCTCGGCCATCGGCACGGCGCTGGCGCACTTCGGCGTCGGCATGCTGGTGGTCGGCGTCGTGGCGACGAGCGCCTATCGCGAGGAGCGCATCCTCGTCATGAAGCCGGGCGAGCAGGTCGCGCTTGCCGGTTACGACATGACGTTCCGTGGCGTCGCGCCGGGCACGGGCCCCAACTATCGGGAGGAGATCGCCGTGTTCGACGTGACACGCGGCGGCGCGGCCGTGACGCGGCTCGAGCCGGCGCGGCGCATCTACGACATGCCCCCGGAGCCAACGACCGAGGCCGGCATTCACGCGGCATGGCGTGGCGATCTCTACGTCGTTCTGGGCGACAAGCAGACCGCTGGTGGGTATGCGGTGCGCGTCTACTTCAATCCGCTGGTGCGCTTCATTTGGCTCGGCGCCGTTGCCATGTTCCTCGCCGGGGCCGTGTCGCTGTCGGATCGCCGCTTACGCGTCGGTGCCCCCGGGCGGGCGCGTCGCGTCGCCGCGGCACCCGCCGAATGACGCGCTGCGCGACATTTCTCGCGCTCGTTGCGGTCGTATTCGCCGGCGGCGCGGCGCTGGCGGTGGAGCCGGACGAGATCCTGTCCGACCCGATACTCGAAGCCCGCGCCCGAGAAATTTCCGCGGGCCTGCGCTGCCTCGTCTGTCAGAACCAGTCGATCGACGACAGCAACGCGCCGCTGGCGCGCGATCTGCGCCTTCTGGTACGCGAGCGGCTGACGGCGGGAGACAGCGACGCACAGGTGATGCGCTTTGTCGAGGACCGCTACGGCGAGTTCGTGCTGCTCAGGCCACCGCTCAGCTGGCGCACCATCGTGTTGTGGGTGTCGCCGATTCTGGCACTGCTCGTTGCCATATGGATGACGGCGCGGGCGTGGCGGCGGCGGCAGCTGCAGGCGGCAGATCCTACGGTCGCGCCGCTGTCGCCGGACGAGGAAAATCAGTTGCGCTCGATCCTCGCCGAGAACGAGGGCGAGCCGCCGGTGCGCGATTAGCGCCTGGCGGCGATCGGCGCGGAGCGGGTATCGATCTTCCCCGTCACCATCTGGCTTTGGCCGGACAGCGCCTGCAGCAGCGGTTGCGTCGCCAGCCCCGACACCGGCATGCGCGAAGCGCGTTCGAAGCCTTCGATGGCGACCTTCAATCCGGGCCCGTAACGGCCATCGCGTGGACCGGCATATAGCCCGCGCGCGGCAAGCCCTTCCTGCAGTTGGCGAATGTCGCGGCGGCTCGCCAGCGTGTCCGCCTTGAGGAAAGCATCGAGTGAGGACGCGAAGGCCAGCGCGTTGACGCCGGTATTGGCGATATCGTCCGACTTGAAGCGGTGCAGCACCTCGCCGTTGAGCATGATGACCTTCGACTGCACGTAGGTGCCGACATTGATGCCGACCACCTCCGGACCGCCGGGGCCGTCGATGAGCAGCGGCGAGCCGGATGAGGCGGCGCCGGTGTCGCACGTGTGCAGGAGGAGCTGGTCGGGGTCGGAGAAGTCGCGGCGCGTGACCTGCCAGTCGGCGTCGTTGAAATCGCGCTGCACCTTGCACCCCGTATTGAGCATGGGTTGCCATTTCGGCAAATCGCGGTGATAGGCGATGTTAAACACGTGGCCGTGTTCAGCGAGCTTCATCACCTCACCTACGGAATGGCGCGTCACCTTGAACACGCCGGCTTTGCACGCCGGCTGCGCGAGGCGAACGAGGGCCCAATCGCGGGTTGCGTCGATTGGTGGGCGCACGTTGAGCCGCGTCGAGCCGGAAACGACGTTCGCGTCGGACGCGCCGTCGCCGGCGCCGGCGATTTTCACGCTCTGAGTGGTGCCGTGCAGCTTGAAGGAGAGGTCCGAGAGGTGCAGGGGCTTCTCGTCGCGGGTGCGGTAGAGGCAGTGCGCGGCCGTCACAACGACATCCGGGGCGATGCAAAAAGCCGTGCATACCGAGTGCGATTTGGAGTCGAAGAAGACGCCCAGTTTGGCCCCCGCCTGCTGCAGGCTCTGGGGAAGCGGCACCCGCTGATCGGTGCCGAAAACGGACGCCTTGGCCGCCAACCCTGTGCCGAGGCAGGCCAAGAGCCCAAAAAGCGACACCGCGCGCCATGATTTCAGGGCCTTAGCGGGGGGACTTCCTACGCTCTGCATACGCTGCCTCGGTCCGCGGGCATGGTGAACAGCCCCTTTATTACCAACTGTTAAGGCAATCGAAAGGCTGCCGTAATCCCGGCTTCGCTAGGCCTCGTAATGAAGAGATTTCCTGCTTCGCAGAATGGAGGTTCGTGCGCATGCCAACCCAACCCAGCTCGCCCGAGGTCGTAGCAAAGAGCGGGCCAACCAAAACGATCGGCCGCGATTTGCGGCGCCTGGCCGCCGTAGCGGTCGTCGGAGCCGGCTTGGTAGGTATCGGGCTCGCCGAGTATTCGGCGCCGGCCGTGGCCCAGTTCAAGCCAGGCACCCCGGCCGAGACGCTGTCGTTCGCCGATATAGTCGATCGCGTGAAGCCGGCTGTCGTTTCCATCTCGACGACGAACGAGGTCAAGGTCGCCGATCGCGGTAGCAACCGCGGTCCGGGCGCC
>DATBSP010000121.1:0-22774 GCA_036559705.1 Hyphomicrobium sp. | reverse complement strand
CGAGTACAAGGATCGCATCGGCGAGATCGTCAACGGCACCGTGAAGCGCGTCGAATACGGCAACGTCATCGTCGACCTCGGCCGTGCCGAGGGCATCATCCGCCGCGACGAGATGATCCCGCGCGAGAACGTGCGCTACGGCGACCGCATCCGCGCCTACATCTACAACGTCAGCCGGGAGCCGCGCGGCCCGCAGATTTTCCTTTCGCGCGCGCGCTCTGAGTTCATGTCGAAACTATTCGCGCAGGAAGTTCCGGAAATCTACGACGGCGTCGTCGAGATCAAGTCGGTCGCCCGTGACCCCGGCAGCCGCGCCAAGATCGCCGTCATTTCCAAGGATTCCTCGATCGATCCCGTCGGCGCCTGCGTCGGCATGCGCGGCTCGCGCGTGCAGGCCGTGGTCAACGAGCTGCAGGGCGAGAAGGTCGACATTATCCAGTGGAACCCGGATGCGGCGAGCTTCATCGTCAACGGCCTGGCACCGGCCGAGGTGACGAAGGTCGTGCTCGACGAAGATTCCAACCGCATCGAGGTCGTGGTGCCGGAAAGCCAGCTGTCGCTGGCTATCGGCCGCCGCGGTCAGAACGTGCGCCTGGCTTCGCAGCTCACTGGCTGGGACATCGATATCCTCACCGAGCAGGAAGAATCGGAACGCCGCCAGAAGGAATTCTCCGAACGCTCGAACATGCTCATGGAGGCGCTGGACGTCGACGAGGTCATCGCGCAGCTGCTCGTCACCGAGGGCTTCGCTTCGATCGAGGAGGTCGCCTACGTCGACCTGTCCGAGATCGCGCATATCGAAGGCTTCGACGAGCACACGGCCAACGAGATCCAAACGCGTGCGCGCGAATATCTAGAGAAGCAGGAGGCCGATCGCAATACCAAGCGCCGCGAGCTCGGCGTTGGCGACGAAATTGCCAAGGTGCAGGGCGTCACCACTTCCATGATGGTGGCGATGGGCGAGAACGGCGTGAAGACGCTGGAGGATCTAGCCGACTGCGCCACCGACGATCTCATAGGCTGGACAGAGCGCAAGAAAGAGAAGGATGCCGAGCCGGTGCGCCACAAGGGTGTGCTCGAGGGCTTCGACATCGGTCGCAAGGAAGCCGAGGAGATGATCATGTCGGCGCGTGTGCTCGCCGGCTGGATCAAGGCCGAGGATCTGCAGCCGCCGGTCGAAGAAGCCGCTGATGGCTCAGGCGAAGAAGACGATGAGCCGGCCGAGGGTGGCAAAGGCGCCGCCGTCGAAGGCTAGTGTGATGTCCGGGGCGAGAGTAACATCGGATTGGGCGCTGAGCCGTTGGAGGATGCAGACGATGGTGACGCGCGGGGCTCGCTCCGCCGCTGCATCGTCACGCGCTCCGAGCTGTCGCCCGACAATCTGATCCGCTTCGTCGCCGATCCTGCCGGCGGCATCGTTCCCGATATTGCGCGCAAGCTGCCGGGACGCGGCGTGTGGGTGACGGGGGAGCGCTCAGCCGTCGAGGCAGCCGTCAAGGTCAACGCCTTCGCCAAGAGCCTTAAGCGGCAAGTTACAGTCCCTAAGGACTTGCCGCAGATCATCGACGCACTATTTGTAAAGCGCCTCCTCAACGCGCTTTCGCTGGCCAACAAGGCCGGTCTCGTCTCCACCGGAGCCGAGAAAGTCGAAAAACTGCTCGACAGCGGACGTGCCGTGGCGCTTCTGCATGGCACTGACGGCACCTCGGAGGGAAGGCGCAAGCTGGACCGCAAGTTCACGGCAATTCAACGAGATAAGGGTCAACCAGCCCGCGTTGTTGATTGGCTCACCATCGAAGAATTGAGCTTGGCCATGGGGCGGTCAAATGTGGTACATGCTGGCCTCATACAAGGCGGAGCCACTAAGCGGTTTCTAAGCGAGGCTGAGCGCTTAAGGCGCTAT
The DNA here is from genome assembly GCA_036559705.1 of Hyphomicrobium sp. GTDB lineage: Bacteria > Pseudomonadota > Alphaproteobacteria > Rhizobiales > Hyphomicrobiaceae > Hyphomicrobium_A. The sequence continues at coordinate 20,871 of DATBSP010000121.1, read as the reverse complement.
CGGTCGGGCTTAAGTGCATCCTGATGGCAGGAAGTACGCGAATTTTGGAGTTTGACGAGAAGCGCATGACAGAAACTAAGGACGTCGGCGATAACACCATCCGCGGAGCCGCGCACGCGGCGCGACCACGCACGCGTGAGGTGACGATCCCCGACGCGATCACCATCCAGGAGCTCGCGAGCCGCATGGCGCTCCCTGCCGTCGACCTGACCGACGTGCTGGCCGAAGGTGGAAAACCCCACAAGATCACCGACGTGATCGACGCGGAGACGGCGTCGTTGGTGGCGCGCAAGCTGGGTTTCGCCGCCAAGCGAGTCTCCGAGGCCCCGCGGGGCGCCTCGCGCAAGCCGCTGTCTTTGCAGCGGACGGTTGAAAGCGGCCATGTCCGGCAGAATTTCAGCCACGGCCGTTCGAAGTCGGTTGTCGTCGAGAAGCGCAGGACGCGTAAGCTTGCCGGGCCCGGTGGAACGGAAACCGAAGTCGTGGCCGAGGCGCCCGTCAGCGAAGCGCCGGCCCCGCGCAAGCCGGGCCGCCCCGAGCCCGCTCCAGTCGCCGACAAGTCCGCGGGCGCGGGCCCGCGCGGTTTATCCAATGAGGAGCGCGATGCGCGTGCTCGTGCACTCGCCGCCGCGCGCCAACGCAACGACGTCGAGCGCGTCGAGGAACTGGATCGTGCCGAGCGCGCCGCAGTTGCGGCTGCGGCTGCCCCGCCGCCACCTGCGCCTATCGCCGCAGCTCGTGCACCTAGCGAAGCAAAGGCGCCGGTGCGTGCACCGGAAGCGCGTGAACCCTCTTCGGCACGCCCACGTACCGGCGACACCGGTCCGCGTCCGCGCACATCGTTCAATCCGGCTCTGCAGCCGCGCGAAGGCGGCAAGCCGCGCGAGATCGATATCCCTACCCCGCCGCGCGCCAAGCCCGATGGGGAAATGCTCAAGCGGGTCAGCCGCGCCCCTCAGGTCAACGAGGAAGAAGACAGCCGCGGCGGCCCCAAGGGGGCTCGCAAGCCGGGCACGCGCACGCCGACCGTCAAGCCCGACGAGAAGCGTGAGCGCGTCAAGCTGACGATCAATAACGCCTTCGACGAGAAGCAGCGGGAACGCTCGCTGGCATCGCTGAAGCGCAAGCGCGAACGCGAGAAGCTCAAAGCGATGGGTATTTCCCAGTCGCGCGAGAAGATTGTTCGCGAGGTGGTAATCCCCGAGGTCATCACCATCCAGGAACTCGCCAACCGCATGGCCGAGCGCGCCGTCGACGTCATCAAATACCTGATGAAAGAAGGCGCGATGCACAAGATCAACGATGTAGTCGACGTCGACACCGCCGAGCTCATCGTGCAGGAATTCGGCCACACGCCCAAGCGCGTGTCCGAGGCGGACGTCGAATCGGGCTTCATCGGCGAAAAGGACGAAGAGGGCACGCTGGAACCGCGCGCTCCGGTCGTCACCATCATGGGCCACGTCGATCACGGCAAGACGTCGCTGCTCGACGCCATCCGCCAGACCAACGTGGTGGCCGGCGAGGCGGGTGGCATCACCCAGCACATCGGCGCCTATCAGGTCACGACGCCGCTTGGCGACAAGGTGACGTTCATCGATACGCCCGGCCACGAGGCGTTCACGGCCATGCGCGCCCGCGGCGCCAAGGTAACGGACATCGTCGTGCTCGTGGTTGCGGCCGACGACGGGGTCATGCCGCAGACGATCGAAGCCATCAACCACGCCAAGTCGGCGGGCGTCCCGATCATCGTGGCCATCAACAAGATCGACAAGCCGCAGGCGGATCCGAACCGCGTGCGCACCGAGCTGCTGCAGCACGAGATCGTCGTTGAAAGCATGTCGGGCGAGACGCTCGAGGTGCCGGTCTCAGCCTTGAAACGCACAAATCTCGACAAGCTGCTGGAAGCCATCCATCTGCAGGCCGAAATTCTCGACCTGAAGGCTAGCCCCAACCGCTCCGCCGAAGGCATCGTCGTCGAAGCCAAGCTCGAGCGCGGCCGCGGTCCCGTCGGCACGGTGCTTGTGCAACGTGGCACCCTGCGCGTCGGCGACATCGTCGTCGCCGGCAAAGCCTGGGGGCGCGTGCGCGCGCTCATCGACGAACTCGGCGCCAATGTGGCAGAGGCGGGACCGTCGATCCCGGTGGAGATTCTTGGCTTTGATTCAGCTCCCGAGGCAGGCGACCAGTTCGCGGTCGTCGAGAGCGAGAGCCGTGCGCGCGAGATCACCGATTATCGCGTGCGCAAGCGGCGCGACACGATGGGCTCGGCCGGCACGCCGCGCACGCTCGAGCAGATGATGCAGTCGTTGAAGGAGACGGGCCGCAAGGACTTCACGCTGCTCGTCAAGGGCGACGTGCAGGGTTCCGTCGAAGCAATCGCGGGCTCCTTGCGCAAGCTTGGCACCGACGAGGTGGCGGCGCAGATCGTGCATTCGGGCGTTGGCGGTATCACCGAGTCCGACGTGGCCTTGGCCAATGCCTCGAAGGCGGTCGTTGTTGGCTTCAATGTCCGCGCTAATGCCCAGGCCAAAGCCCTGGCCGATCGCGACGGCGTCGAGATCCGCTACTACAACATCATCTACGACCTGGTCGACGACGTGAAAGCGGCGATGTCGGGTCTGCTGGCGCCGACCATCCGCGAGATCTACCTCGGCAAGGCGGAGATTCTCGAGGTGTTCAACATCTCGAAAACCGGCAAGGTTGCCGGCTGCCGCGTGACCGAAGGCAAGGTCGAGCGTGGCGCCAAGGTGCGCCTGATCCGCGACGACGTCGTCATTCACGAGGGTACACTGTCGACCTTGAAGCGCTTCAAGGACGAGGTGCGCGAGGTCCCGGCCGGTCAGGAGTGCGGCATGGCGTTCGCCAGCTATCAGGACATCCGCGCCGGCGATGCCATCGAGTGCTTCAACGTCGAAACCGTGTCGCGGTCGCTGTAAGCGACCGTTGCCAAGCAATTGGTGTCGGACCTTTACGGTCCGACACCCTTTCAGGCGCCGTCCACGGTCCAATCCCGTGGCGGATTCCAGCGAACGAACATACGCGTGACCAGATCCAAAAAATCGAATTCGGCGCCGCCATCGCAGCGTCAGCTCCGCGTCGGTGAGCTCGTCCGCCACAAGTTGGCGGAAATGCTGGCGCGCGGCGACATCCACGATGACGTCATTGCCTCGCACGTCATCACCGTACCCGAGGTGCGGCTGTCACCGGACCTCAAACTGGCGACGGCCTACGTGGTCACCCTGGGTGACAGCCACACGGACGCGGTGATCGAGGCGCTCAATCGTAACAAGCGCTTCATCCGCGCCGAGGTTGCGCACGCCGTGAACCTCAAGTTCGCACCTGATATCCGCTTCCGCCGCGACGAGACGTTCGAGGAGGCGAGCCGTATCGACCAGTTGCTGGCGAGCCAGAAGGCCCGCCAGGACGTCGACAAGGGATAGCCCGTGAATCGCGAGCTGACGTACCAAATGCCCTTCGAGCGGCTGACGAAGCTGAGCCGGTCGATGAGTCGTAGGGCGTTCTCGACATCATGGCTCGCGCTTTGGACGCGGTTTGCCGCGTACATCGCGGCACTCATTGCCATCATCGTCTTCGATGACGCTGTCATGAGCTGGCAATCCGCTCTAGGGCTGCCGCCATACTCGGCCCTCGTGCTGATTGTGCTTCTTTTTGTGATCGCAGTCTGGGCATTGCGCCGACACGGACGGCGGGTGATGAAGGGTAGGGCAAACTTCGACGACGCCGTCCGATTTAGGAAGGACGCGGGAGGCCTCCGCTTCGCCACAAGGCAGATCGAGTATTACGTGAAATGGCAGGGCATCCGCCAAGTGCTGATGGACCGTGACGGCGTTGCAATCTCCCACGGAGGCCTGTTTTTCTTGATCCCAGACAGCGCCCTCGTGGATCTTTCGGAGCGAAATGCTCTGGTCCGCATACGTCCTGTTCTTAATGCTTCCGCGGGAACAGCCTGATCATGGTTCGGCGCAAGAAAGGCAATCCGGTCCACGGATGGGTCGTCCTCGACAAACCGATCGGCATGACGTCGACGCAAGCGGTCGGTGCCGTGCGCCGACTATTTGAGGCGCAGAAGGCCGGCCACGCCGGGACCCTCGATCCTCTGGCGACGGGCATCCTGCCGATCGCGCTCGGCGAAGCCACGAAGACCGTGCCGTTTGCCGTCGACGGGGAGAAAGCCTACCGCTTCAGCGTGCGCTTCGGCGTCGAGACCGATACGGACGACGCCGAGGGGCAGGTCGTGCGCACGTCGGACAAGCTGCCGTCGGCACAGGATATCGAAAGTGTGCTCGCCGACTTCATCGGCGAGATCAGCCAGGTGCCGCCGAGCTTCTCGGCCATCAAGGTCGAAGGCAACCGCGCTTACGACCTTGCCCGCAGCGGCGAGGAGGTGGTCCTCGAGCCACGCTGGATCGTGGTCGAGGAGCTGCGGCTGGTCGAAATGCCCGATACGGAAACGGCCGTGCTGGAAGCCGAGTGCGGCAAGGGCACATACGTGCGCGCCCTCGCACGTGATTTGGGCCGCGTCTTAGGTAGCGCCGCGCATGTCATCGCCCTGCGGCGGACCCGCGTCGGCGCATTCGACGAGACTATCGCGGTCTCACTCGCAGCTTTACGGCAGGCTGCAGAAGCCGGCGATGTCGGCGCCCATTTGCGTCCAGTCGAGGCGGCGCTCGACGACCTTCCGGGTCTCAGTATGGGACCGGGTGATGCTGCAAGTCTTGCCCGCGGCCAGGCGGTGCTCATGCGCGGTCGCGATGCGCCGGTCCTCAGCGGAGCGGCATATGCGCACTTCAAAGGCCGCATCCTTGCGCTCGGCGAGCTCGAGAAAGGTGCCTTTCGGCCCACCCGGGTGTTCAATTTCGGCTAAAGGCGCAGGTGCGGACAAACAAGGAACGTCTGGTTAAGGGCAACCCCTTATCACGAGCCCGATTTCTGCTCGCGACAACGGCCGGCTCGTGTATAAGACGCCCATTCCGCGACCCTGCTGGACGACATCCCGGCTGTGGCCGCCCTTCGAGGGCTAAAGCCCTCTCACCTCAACAGAAAGGATGCCCGATGTCGATTTCCGCTGAGCGCAAAACTGCGCTCATTAAAGACAATGCAACCAAGGCCAACGATACAGGCTCGCCGGAGGTGCAGATCGCCATCCTCACCGAGCGCATCAACCACCTCACCGAGCACTTCAAAACACACAAGAAAGACAACCATTCGCGCCGTGGCCTCCTGAAGATGGTGAGCCAGCGCCGCCAGCTTCTCGACTACGTGAAGCGCAAGAACGAGCGGCGCTACCAGGGCATCATCGAGAAGCTCGGCATCCGCCGCTGACGACATCCGCGCGGAAGGCCTTTGGTCTTCGAACACGGCCATCCGCCCGCAAACTTTCGAGGCCATACGCCTCGCGCCTCGGCCATGACCGAAGGCTTGCGCAACCGGCATTCCGGCTGATTGCGCATCGCTACGAGAGAGAGAAACCAGATTGAACGAAAGAACGAACATGTTCGACATCCATCGCGTGGAAATTGATTGGGGTGGACGCAAGCTGACGCTTGAGACCGGACGCATCGCGCGCCAGGCCGACGCAGCCGTTTACGCCCAGTACGGCGAGACCAGCGTGCTCGCCACGGTCGTTGCCGCGAAGGCCCCGAAGCCCGGCGTCGACTTCTTTCCCCTAACCGTGAACTACCAGGAGAAGACCTACGCCGCGGGCAAGATCCCCGGCGGCTTCTTCAAGCGTGAAGGCCGTCCCTCCGAGAAGGAGACGCTCACCTCCCGCCTCATCGACCGGCCGATCCGTCCGCTGTTCGTTGAAGGCTTCAAGAACGAGACACAGGTCGTTATCACCGTGCTCTCGCACGACATGGAGAACGACCCCGACATCCTCAGCCTAGTCGCGTCTTCCGCGGCACTGACCCTGTCGGGCGTACCGTTCCTCGGCCCTATCGGCGCGGCCCGCGTCGGCCTCATCGGCGGCGAGCTGGTCCTCAACCCGCTGCTCGACGAGATGGCCAATTCCGACCTCGACCTGGTCATCGCCGGCACGCATGACGCCGTGATGATGGTTGAGTCGGAAGCGAAAGAGCTTCCCGAGAAGTTGATGCTGGAGGCCGTCATGTTCGGCCATAAGCACTTCCAGCCGGTCATCCAGGCGATCATCAAGCTCGCTGAGAAGGCCGCCAAGGAGCCGTGGGATATCCAGCTCCCCGACGCACAGAAATACACCGGGCAGGTGAAGAAGATCGCCGAAGCCGATCTGCGCGCTGCCTTCTCCACCAAGGAAAAGCAGAAGCGCTACGACCTCGTCAAAGAGGCCGAGGGCAAGGTGAAGGCGGGCGTCGAGATCCCCGACGATCCGACCGAGAAGGTTATGCTCGCCGACACGTTCAAGGCCCTGAAGAGCGAGATCGTGCGCGGCGACATCGTCAAGACCGGCCGTCGCATCGACGGTCGCGATCTGAAGACTGTTCGCCCTATCGTCTCCGAGGTGCACGTGCTGCCGCGCACGCACGGCTCAGCCCTGTTCACCCGTGGTGAGACGCAGGCGATTGTCGTCGCTACGCTCGGCACAGGCGAGGACGAGCAGTTCGTCGACGCGCTCGAAGGCACCCGCAAAGAGCGCTTCATGCTGCACTACAACTTCCCGCCCTACTCGGTGGGCGAGACGGGCCGCATGGGCTCGCCCGGCCGCCGCGAGATCGGCCACGGCAAGCTCGCCTGGCGAGCCGTACGTCCCGTAATGCCGACGCAGGAAGAGTTCCCCTACACCATCCGTCTCGTCTCGGAGATCACCGAGTCGAACGGCTCCTCGTCGATGGCCACCGTGTGCGGCAGCTCGCTCGCACTCATGGACGCCGGCGTGCCCCTGAAGGCGCCAGTGGCCGGCATTGCCATGGGCCTCATCAAGGAAGGCGATGACTTCGCCGTGCTGTCGGACATCCTCGGCGACGAGGACCATCTCGGCGACATGGACTTCAAGGTGGCCGGCACCGAGAAGGGGGTCACCTCGCTGCAGATGGATATCAAGATCACGGGCATCACCGAGGAAATCATGCGGGTCGCGCTAGAACAGGCGCGCGAAGGCCGGCTGCACATCCTCGGCGAGATGGCGAAGGCACTGGGCACGGCGCGTACCGAGCTCGGTGAGCACGCTCCGCGCATCGAGACGATCAAGATCCCGACCGACAAGATCCGCGAAGTGATCGGCTCGGGCGGCTCGGTGATCCGTGAGATCGTCGCCGAGTCCGGCGCCAAGATCGATATCGAGGACGACGGCACGGTGAAGGTTGCCGCCTCCAAGCGCGAGTCGATCGACGCCGCCCTGAAACGCATCAGGGAAATCACCTCGGAGCCCGAGGTCGGCACGATCTACAAGGGCAAGGTCGTCAAGATCATGGACTTCGGCGCCTTCGTGAACTTCTTCGGCGCCAAGGACGGCCTCGTGCACATCTCGCAGCTGGCCCCGGGCCGGCCCGCCACCGTCGGCGAGGTCGTCAAGGAAGGCCAGGAGGTCTACGTCAAGCTGCTGGGCTTCGATGAGCGCGGGAAGACGCGCCTGTCGATGAAGATCATCGACCAGTCGACCGGTCAGGAGATTCCCCGCGCCGAAGGCGAGTCGGATCCCGAGGCCGAGTTCAGTGCCGCGCGCCCGCCGCGCCGCGACCGGGAAGGTGGCGGCGGTGGCCGCGATCGCCGGCCGCCGCGCCGCGACCGCGAAGCCAGCTAAGACCGAATACGTACTAACTATCGAGAAAGCCGCCGATGCAAATCGGCGGCTTTACGTTGATACTGAGGACCAGGGTGCCAGTATCCAATCTCACACTGATGCGCGCCACGGCGCTGTTTACGCTGATCGGGCTTGCCGCCCTGTTGGCGATGGTGGCGTTGTCGTTCTGGATGCTGGAGCGCACGCGCGATTCTACCGAAGAGGTGCTGGCGACGCGCGAGTTGCGTAGTGCCATCGTCGATCTGTTCTCCGTCGTCCAGGACGCCGAAACCGGCCAGCGCGGCTACCTGCTGACCGGCGAGAACCGTTACCTTGCTCCCTATGAGGCGGCGGCGAAGAGCGTCGGCTCGAGTCTTGAAAAGCTGACCGCTGTGAGCGGCTCGACGGACAAGACTAAGGAATTCATTGCCGGGCTGCGGAGCGACATCGAGGCCAAGATGGCCGAACTGGAGCAGACGGTCGATCTGAAGCGCGCCGGTAAGTCGGACGGGGCAATGGCAATCGTCCTTACCGACCGCGGTAAAGACAACATGGACAAGATACGCACCGAGCTCACGGCGAAGCGCCAAGAGGTCGACGCGCGCCTCTACGCGAGCATCGAGAAGCAGCAGGAGAACGCTACCGCATTGCGCTGGACCACCATCGCCGGCGGTCTGCTTGTGTTGTTCGCCGGTATCGGTGCGGCATGGGCGTTGAAGACATACACGCGCGAGCTCATCAGGGTGCGTTCCGAAGTCGAGGCCCTCAACACGGGGCTGGAGCTGCGTGTCAAGGAACGTACCGTCGACTTGCAGCGCGCCAACGACGAAATCCAGCGTTTCGCCTACATAGTCAGCCACGACCTGCGCGCGCCGCTCGTCAACGTCATGGGCTTTGCGGCGGAGATGAAAACATCGCTCGAGTCCCTGCAGGCGCTAGCCAGCGATCCCGTGATCGACGCCTCTCCTGCTGCCGAGGCAGCAAAGCAGGCGATTGGCGCAGATGTTCCGGAGGCGATCTCGTTCATCCAGACGTCAACCAAGAAGATGGACTCGCTAATCAACGCGATCCTTAAGCTATCGCGCGAGGGCCAGCGCACACTCAAGCCCGAGTCGGTTGATCTCGATGCCCTGTTCGACGGCATCTCCGATAGCGTTCAGCACCGTCTCACCGAGGCCGAAGGCGAACTCCTCATCGAGCGGCCGTTGCCGACTGTCGTTAGCGACCGTCTCGCCCTCGAGCAGGCGTTCGGAAACCTCATCGACAATGCCGTCAAATACCGCGCACCAGGGCGACCGCCGCGTATTTTGATTCGCGCGCGGCCAGACAGGTCCGGCTCGGTATTAGTCGAAATTGAGGATAACGGCAGAGGCATTGGCGAGCAGGACCACGAACGTGTCTTCGACTTGTTCCGCCGCGCCGGCGCCCAGGATCAGCCCGGGGAAGGTATCGGCCTTGCGCATGTGCGGGCGCTCGTGCGTCGCCTCGGAGGCCAGATCACGATGACTTCGGAGGTTGGTGCCGGCACGACGTTTCGGGTAAGACTTCCGCGCAATTTACGCACAAGATCGGAGCAACTCGGTGAGCTTAGAGGGTAGGCCTGTCTCTATCGTGATGATCGAAGACGATGAGGGGCACGCGCGCCTCATCGAGCGAAATATTCGACGCGCGGGCGTCAACAACGAGTTGATCCCTTTCAGCAACGGAACGGAAGCGCTGAAATTTCTGCTCGGCGCCGATCGGTCGGGTGAAGTGAGCGCGAAGAAGCACCTCCTGGTGCTGCTCGATTTGAACCTTCCAGACATGACAGGGATTGATATCCTCGAAAAGATCAAGGCCAACGCCCATACCAAGCGGTCGCCGGTCGTCGTATTGACAACAACGGACGACGCCCGCGAGATCCAACGCTGCTACGACTTGGGAGCCAACGTCTACATCACCAAGCCGGTCGACTACGATAATTTCGCCAACGCTATTCGTCAGCTCGGCTTGTTCTTCGCCGTGATGCAGGTGCCGGAAACACAGTGACCGAACACGGCGCTCGAGTGCTGTATATCGATGACGACCCGGGCCTGGCGCGATTGGTGCAAAAGACGCTGCAGGCGCGTGGTTTCGAGGTCGAGTGTGCGTCTTCGGCCGCGGCGGGTCTCGAACGGCTCCAAGCGGAGCGGTTCGACATCGTTGGCCTCGATCACCACATGCCGAACCAAACCGGCCTCGAAGTTCTGCCACGCATTCGCGCGCTCTCCAACGCGCCGCCTGTCATTTACGTGACTGGCTCAGAAGATAGTCACATCGCGGTCGCGGCTTTGAAAGCTGGCGCCGTGGACTACGTCTGGAAGGACGTGCAGGGGCACTTTCGCGAGCTTCTGGCCGAGGCGATCGTGACAGCGCTCGCAAAAGAGCGCCTGCGCCGGGACAAGGAGGCCGCCGATCGTGAGGTGATCGCCGCGCGTGATCGGGCCGAGCTGCTGTTGCGCGAGGTCAACCATCGCGTGGCTAACTCCCTCGCCATCGTCGCGGCGTTGACCAATATGCAGCGCTCGACGGTCAGCGACGCGGCCGCTTTGCGGGCGCTCGACGAAATGCAGGCGCGCATCATCGCCATCGCCGGCGTTCACAAGCGGCTCTACACTTCGGACGATGTCCAGTCGGTCGACCTCAAGGCGTACCTCAGCGGACTTGTCGAAGAACTGCGCAGCACGATGCTGGCGTCAGGGAGCCAACACGAGATCACGCTTACCGCCGATCCGATAACACTGCCCACCGACAAGGCGGTTTCCCTCGGGATCATCGTTACTGAGCTCGTGACCAATGCCTACAAGTATGCCTACCGCGAAGGGGAGCGCGGCGACATACGCGTAAAGATGATCCGCGATGGAAATAGGGCCTGCCTATGTGTCGAAGACGACGGCGTCGGCTGGCCGCAGGCTGACGGAGCGCCATCGGGAACCGGACTAGGCACCCGCGTGATCAAAAGTATGTCAATGCGCCTTGGGGCAGAGTTGACGTACCCGCCGAGCGCACGCGGGACGCGCGGGGTTCTCTGTTTCGCGCTCTAGTCAGCCGACTGGGGATGCCAGGTTCTACCCGCTCTCTGCCGCACGCTGACAGATGCGCGGCAATGGCGTTCCGTTGAACCAAAGCTCGTAGCTGTTGCGCGCGTTGGTGCGCGCCCATGACGTCTTTGAGATGTCCTTTACGGCGAGCTCTAACCCCAGCGTACCGAACAAGTTGGCGATCTGCCTGGCGCGCGGCTCGTCCTCTTCGTGGAAGAAGCGCGGCTCTTGATTGGAGTTAGCGTAGCCCTGGAATTTGCGTGCCGCCGGAAAGCGCACGGCCGCCTTGTCGGCATCTTTGAATGCGTCACGCAAGAGCACGAGGCAATTGTAGATTTCGTCATTCGGCACGTGGATAAACACGCGGGCCGGACGGCGTTCCAGGGCTACGCGGTACGCTTCGGCGACGTCGGAGTTCTCCTTAGCGGCGGCCTGAACGGCTACTTCGAGCATGGGAAGCAGCTCGTGGTTCTCCGCCGTCGTCGCCTAGTCGATCTGTGCCGCCAAGAATTCCATCGGGACCTTACCATTCTTGGCGAGGTACTCGAACATCGCGATGCCGTACTTCTGTTTCTCCGGCGACTTGTCGGTGACAAGGTCGATCATGCTTTTGAGGTCGTTGACGTTCTGCTGCCAGCGCGTCCAGCACCAGCCATGCCCGCGACGGTGAGCGGCACCAGCACAATCGACAGCATCTTGAAGAATGCGTCCCACCAGTCGGCGCCCAATTTGAATTTCACGTTTAGTCACCCTATCGGAATTTGGCCGCGCCGCGGATTCCCCGCTGCAAAAGCGGATTGCCGTGACTTTCGAGCGGGGCGCGCGAGGCAGGGCTGCGCCGGGCGCTTAACGTGGTTAACTGTCGCGGAGGGCGCGCCGAGCCTCAGCTTTCCGGTGGATGTGTCCCAGTCGCGACTGCGCGCGCGGACCCACTGCGCTAGGAATCCCATGTCTCAGTAGCTCAAGTGTCGCAGTAGGACAGGAGTACACGTCATGATGCGTATGAGCTTTGTCGGGTTCTCTCTCGTCGTTGCACTAGCCGGTGCCGCAATGGTCTCCAGCGCTGAAGCCGGCTGCCGCCGCGCCGGCGGAGTCGCGACGATGGTGACTTATGACCTCGCGGTGTTCATGGCCAATGCCGCGCTGAAGAACTCGATCGCTGATCACGGCGAGCGTCCTGCGGGGCCTGTGCAGCTAAAGTGCACCGACGACACGCTGACGACGACCTGCACTGCGCGCCGGCAGGCCTGCAAGTAACGGACGTCGTACGGGCGAGTTCGTCATGACGCCGATGCCCTGATGCCCTGCGGCTGGCTCGGGGGACGCTACGCGTCACCCGTCACAGGGGGCGCCCGGCTCCAATGCATAAGGATTGAAATAATTCGAGCGGGGTCGGCTAAGGCTGTTTTGGCGGGCGGTGGTTTACGCTTTCGGGACGTTCAAACCCGGGAGTACTCGCATGACTCGTTACTTACCCATCTGCGCCATTGCCGGTGCGTTGGCGCTGTTCGCGACCACGCTCGGCACCGCGCAGGCGGCACCGGTTGTCGATCTCAGCGCCGTAGCCGGCGACCAAGCCCACGCATCTTCAATGGTTGACGAAGCCGGCTGGCGCAGCTGGCGCGTGCACCGCAATTGGTGGTGGCGCTGGCGCCGTTGGTGACAGATTATTACGGGGGGAGCGGTGGCCTCATGGCACCGCTCCCTTTTAGGCTTGGGATGGGCGCTACTCGGCCAGCAACGCTTTTTCGATCGCCGCTTCGCCGGAAACCATCTGCCAAAAAGCGATCATCTTGGCTCCGTCATGGAACTCTTCCAGGCGCGCAATCTTATCGCCGCGATAAGTGACAAGCTGCCGATACGAGCCAACGAGCATGTGGCAGGTCTTCCTGTGGCGTATGTAGCACTCGATCTTCGCGCGACCCACCCCATCGGCGAAACGGAAATACTCCGCAACGGAAACGCTTTCAGCGACATCGGCGATCGATTGCAACATCTCGCGCAATGCCTGCTTCCCCTCGATCAGAAGAGGGCCGCCGTCGACGCCGCCCGTGTTGCAGAAATAGATCAGATCGTCGACGTAGTTGCCCAGCACACTTTCGACGTCGCCCTGACTCCAGGCGGCGTGCGCCCGGTCCAGAACCATCCGCGCCCTGTGCTCGTCCAATTCCATCTCAGTACCCCTCCCGCCGACAGTCCCGTTGGCGATACTCCATGGCAGTCTTCGACGATCGCGTGAAATGCGAAGCGTCCGAGAAGCCCCAGGTTAATTCGAATTGGTCGCGGGGATGTGCGGTGCTCGTCGAAAGAATCAGTGCGAGGGGCTGCATTCGACACGCGAGGTTTCTTGCTCAGATCAGCCATTGTGCCATTTCAGTCAAGCAACGCAAGCCTTGCGCCCGATGAATGTCAGCAGGCTGAAGGGTGTGTCATAAAGCATTCATGATCGGCACGCCAAGGCTGCCACAATCGCTGTGTTTCCCGCTTTGAGGGATACGCAAACTCGCTCCTGAGCCACATTTGCGCGGTCCTGCCCAACGAAAAGGCATCACGCCTATCGGGAATTCTTCCTGACCCCGAGAATTGGCCGCACGGCGGAGCGCCTTGCCCATTTCTTCATGCGGTTGTTAAGCGGCGCTAACCGCCTATCGACATGGCCATTAAAGTTCGTTTCCCGCACAAAGCTATCATGCCAGTGGAATAACCGGTCAGGTTGGCGCTTAGCGTTAATTCTCAAGCCGCTTCAATTTCCGTAACAGCGCTCACCTGGTCCGGCAATTCTGCTGTCGCATCGTCATTCGGCCATCGCGCTTCTGCGTGACGCGTTGATCCCGACCCTTTGACGCTGATATCCTCGAAGCCCGCAGTGCGAAGCCTCTCGGCGATCATGTCGTTGCCAGCAAGACTTTCGAGCAACCCGAGAGAAATCGTCGCCTGGTAGCGCCGGCCGTGCCGAACGGTGAACGTCCCCATGTCCAGCTCCTTCGATTTGGCCCACTCCAAGAGTGGATGTCGCATCATGCCACGCCCTGCCAGCCCCGTGGACGACAGCCAGTGGGGCGATTAGGCTCCGCGCGAGTGGATGGGAGCGAAACGGCATGTCGAAACGCACGGCGGTCATTGTCGGCTCCACCGGGGCGATCGGGCGGCAGCTCATGCCCCTGCTGGTCGCTTCGCCGCGTTTCGACAAAGTGATGGTTCTGCACCACCGGCCGACGCCGTACGCCGGTCTTACCAATGTCGAAGAGCGGGTCATCGATTTCACCGGCATTCCAGAGGCCACAACGGGCGATGACCTTGAGGCGGTATTCTGCTGTGTCGGAACCACGCAGAAGCGAGCCGGCTCGACCGCGGCCTTTCAGAAGGTAGACCGCGACATCCCAATCGCCCTGGCGCGGTGGTCGGCCGCGAATAACGCCACAACTTTCATCGGCGTTAGTTCGGTCGACGCCCAGGTGACGGCGGGAAGCGTCTATCTCAAGACCAAGGGCCAGATGGAAAGCGGCGTCGCCGGAGCGGGGCTACGCTCCACCTATATTCTGCGGCCTTCGTTGCTGGCCGGCGGGCGCGACGAATTCCGGCTGGCGGAGCGCGTCGGCAACCGGGTGCTCGCCGTGGTCGGTCCGCTGATGCTGGGTCCATTGCGCAAGTATCGGGCAGTGCACACGAAAACGGTGGCACAGGCGATGCTGGTGTGCGCCGAGCTGGCTGAGCCGGGGGTTCACATCGTCGAGTCTGACGCCATTCAGGATCTCGGCCAGGAAATCGGGGCCTAGCCACAAGGCTCTTGCGCGGCACTCCGCGCGAACGATTTCTTGGCTATCCTTAACCATGGCGATAATGGTTTTCCAGGCAACCCCAGAAGAAGAAAGCAACTTTAAGCGGCCACGCGACACAGTGCAGCCTTCCCCGTATCCTCGCGCCGATTAGCCGTTGGCAGCCAAGCCTCCGTGAGAAGAAGTACCCGATGAAGATCGTTATCGCTCCTGATTCCTTCAAAGAAAATCTGACCTCCCTGGAAGTGGCGAGCGAGATCGAGACAGGGCTGAAACGGGTCTGGCCCGATGCCGTCTACGTCAAGGTGCCGATGGCGGACGGCGGCGAGGGCACGGTGCAGTCTCTGGTCGATGCGACGGGCGGGCAGATCGTCAAGACCGAAGTCTCCGGCCCGATGGGCGTCAAGGTGATGGCGTCGTACGGGCTGCTCGGCGACGGCAAGACGGCTGTCATCGAGATGGCGGAAGCCTCCGGGCTGCCGCTCGTCCCAAAGGATCAGCGCAATCCGCTGGTGGCCACCACGTTTGGTACCGGCGAGCTCATCGGCGATGCCATCAAGCGCGGGGTCGAAGAGATCATCCTCGGCATTGGCGGCTCGGCGACCAATGACGCGGGCGCCGGTCTCGCGCAGGCGCTCGGCGTGCGCTTCCTCAATTTCGGCGGCGCCCCGATCCGCGATCTCATCGCCGGCGGCGACCTCGACGACGTGCAGGCCGTCGACATGTCGGTGGTCAACCCGGGGCTGGCAAAGATCCACATCAGCGTGGCCTGCGACGTCACCAATCCGTTGTGTGGAGAGAAAGGCGCCTCGCGCGTCTATGGTCCGCAAAAGGGTGCGACGCCCGAAATGGTCGAGCTGCTCGACAAGAATCTCGCACACTTCGCCCACATCATTAAACGCAGCATCGGCGCCGACGTCATCGATCGGCCTGGTGCAGGCGCTGGCGGCGGCATCGGTGCAGGTCTCATGGCCTTCACCAACGCGACGCTGAAGCGCGGCGTCGAGCTCGTCGTTGCGGCAACGCGGCTCGAGGAAATCATGCGGGATGCCGATCTCGCTGTCACCGGCGAGGGGCGCGTCGACTTCCAGACCGCGTTCGGCAAGACGCCTTCGGGTGTCGCCGCCGCCGCGCGCAAGCACGGCGTGCCCGTGGTTGCCATCGGCGGCGGTCTTTCGGACGACGCCGGCGGCGTCTTCCAGCACGGCATCGACGGCCTCGAAACGGCGACGCCCAATGCTATGCCGCTCGACGTGGCGATCAAAAAGTCCCGGCAATACCTGCAGGATGCCGCCGAGCGCGCCGCGCGTCTCATCATCATCGGTCAGCGCATGTCGAAGTCCAGGTCCTGAGCGTCCGTCAAATTTCGATGCGCTTCCGGTATCTTAAGCATGGGGCATGCCGCATGTGGGCATGCCAAGTCAGGCACGCTAAGCTTCGCACCCATTGAAGCCGCACAAGTACAGCGTAGCGGTCGGGGGCGGCGTATGAAGTCCTTGATGCCACATTTGGCGATGGCGCCGCATGTCGCAGCGCTCCTGAAGATCGCGACACATGCCGCGTTCGTTGCCGATCGCCAACCATCGCCCCTGCGCGTATCCACTAGTGAAATCACTAATTGGGAGGGCGGTGTCACCTACCGACCCGCCGTCGTCGTGCGGCCGCGGACCATCGACGACGTGGTGCGCGTCGTCTCCGATGCCGTAACCTACCCTTCACCAGTGCGCGCCGTCGGCAAGCTGCATTCGCCGGCGCCATGTTCGGCCGACGTCGGCGGAACGATGCTCGACATGACCGGCATGACGCGCATCCTCGAGATCGGCCATGACTTCGTCACGGCGGAGGCTGGCGCTCTCTATATCGACGTAGCCGAAGAGCTGGCACGCCGCGGCAAGCAATTCCACATCAACACCGAGATCGGCAACATCACGCTCGGTGCGGTCGCTTGCGCAGCAACCAAGGACAGCTCGCTCATCGGCACATCGCATTGGGGTCAAGTGAGTTCGTTTGTGTCGGGAGTGAAGGTCGTCAAGCCTGACGGCACGGTCGCCAGCTACAACGAGATCGAGCATCTCGAGGAATTGCGGCTGCTGCGCTCCAGCTACGGCCTGCTCGGTGTTCTTGTCGAGGTGACGCTGCGCATCAAGCCGACGACCGCCGTTTATGCGCGCCATCGCGTCTACACAATCGACGCCTTCCGCGCCGCGACGCCGGAGCTTGTCGCTCAAGGTAACGCGCTGATGCTGTACATCTACCCTTTCTCGAGAAAGGTGATGGTGGAGGAGCGGCGCGAGCTGCCGGGGGTCAAGCCGACTTCGTCGGGGCGCTGGTGGCTGCGCAACGCCTTCTGGCGCCAGCTCGGGCCGATGTTCACGATATTGATCGCGCACGGCGCGCCGAGCCGCGCCATCGAGTACAAAGTGCGCTCGATCTACGATCACCTAATCTGCCGCTGGACTTGCATGATCGTCGGGGGAAGGTCGACCACGCCGCACCTGCAGATCATTCGCCATCAAGAGAAGCCCGGACCTTACAAGTTCGTCTTCTCGATGTGGTCGTTCGACGAAGCGCAGTTCTTTGAGACGCTCGACGCCTACTGCCGCTTCTGTCGCGACTATGCCGACCGCACCGGCTACCGCTGCGATCTGCCGGCGGTGGGCTACCGCATGGTGCAAGACAAGAACGCGCTGCTCTCTTTTGCGCACGATGCACCGGCGATGAGCATCGACCCGGTTTCCACTGGCGGCCCTGGCTGGGATGACTTCCTCAAGGCGTTCAATGAGTTCTCCAGCGCGCACAACGGTCATCCGCTCTTCAATCAGACGAAGCACCTGACGCCGGAGCAGGTGTCCAAGGCGTACGGTGAGCGCTGGGCCGAGTTCGCGCGGGCACGATGCGTGCGCGATCCTGGCAACCGCCTGCTTTCCAGCTACTTCGCGACGCTGCTGAGAAGCGCCGACACGGCCTGATCAGACGATGCTCTTGGCATAGAGATCGGCGCGACGGTCACGGAAAAAGCCCCAGTCGGCGCGATAACTTTCAAGTTCGGTGAGATCGAACGTGTGCACCAGCACGCCTTCGTCCGTCGAGCCGAATTCTTCGACAATCTCACCGCGGTGATCGGCGATGAACGAGTGGCCATAGAATTTCTGCTTGGCGCCGTCGTTCTCCTCGAGCCCAATGCGATTGGCGGCGATCACCGGTACCGCGTTCGCCACCGCGTGCCCCTGCATGGCGCGCTGCCATTGCGCGTGCGTATCGAGCGCGGTGTCGTACGGCTCGGAACCGATGGCTGTCGGATAAAGCAGCACCTCGGCACCGGCCAGCGCCATCGCCCGTGCGCACTCGGGGAACCACTGATCCCAGCAGATGCCGACGCCGATTTTGCCCACACGCGTCGTCCAGGACTTGAATCCGGTATCGCCGGGACGGAAGTAGTACTTCTCTTGATAGCCGGGGCCATCAGGGATGTGGCTCTTGCGATAAACGCCAAGGATCTCGCCGTCGTTGTCGGCAATGGCGACGCTGTTGTAGTAGCGCGGGCCGTCCTTCTCAAAGAACGAGATGGGAATTATGACGCGCAGCTCGGCGGCCAGCTTCTGCAGGGCTAGCACGCACGGATGCTCGCTCACCTGCAGCGCCGTGGCGAACCACTTCGGGTCCTGGCGCGTCGGGAAATAGATACCCTGGAACAGCTCCGACGGCAGAATGACCTGCGCACCGCGCTCGGCCGCTTGGCGCACGAAGGTTTCGGTCTTGGCGATGTTCTCCGCCAAGTCGTTGTCGTACGACGTCTGGATAGCGGCGACGGTGAGCGGGCGGTTGGCCATCTTAGCGTGGCTCCTGCTGGGTGATGCAATGGAAGGAGCCGCCGCCGGCGCTCCCGCAGCCGAGCAGTCCCTTCGACGGAACGCCGACGACCTTGTGATCGGGGAACACGGCGCGTAGGCCGGCGAGCGCCGCCTCTTCTGTCGGGGTGCCGTAAACGGGTACCACGACGAGGCCATTGGCGATGACGAAGTTCATGTGCGACGCCGGTGAAACTTCGCCGAGCGCGTTGCGATAGAGTCCGACGCCGGGGATGCGCGTCACCTCCAGCTTGCGCCCCGACGCGTCCGTTGCGGCTTCCAGCGTGCGAGCGATGGCGTCGAGCGTTGCCTGGTTGGGATCGTCGTCGCCGGCCGGAGCCTGGCAGACGACGCGCCCCGGGCCGACAAAGCGCGCGATGTTGTCGATGTGACCGTCGGTGTGGTCGTTTTTCAGGCCCTCGTCGATCCAGATAACCTTCTTAGCGCCGAAAGCCTCGCTTAGCGCGGCCTCCGCCTGCGCTTTGCTCCAGCCGTTACGGTTGGGGTTGAGCAGCGTCTGCCGCGTCGTCAGGACGGTGCCCTCCCCGTCATGGTCGACGGCGCCGCCCTCCAGCACGAAGTCGAAACGCTGCACGGCCGTGTCGGATATGCGCGCCACGTCATCGCCGACCGTCGCATCATCGGGGAGGTCGTACTTACCGCCCCAGCTGTTGGTGGCAAAGCGCAGGGCCACTCGCCCGAGGTGCGTACGCGCAAAAATCGGCCCTGTGTCGCGCAGCCAGATATCGCCGTAGCGCGCTGGCACGAAGTCGGCGACGCTGCCGAGCGCCGCTCGCGCCGACGCCTCGGCTTCCGGCCCGTTTACCAGAAGGCGCACCGTGTTCGTCTCGCTGAGCTCACGCACCATCGCCGCCACGTCGCGGCGCGGCGCTTCGAGGTCGTCGTTCCATTCGTCCGGATCGGCCGGCCAGGCTGTCCAAACGGCCTTGAGCAGCGCCCACTCGGGCGGAATGGAGATAGTCGTCTCGGTGACTTCTGGCAGCATCTTGGCTCTCGCTTGGCGTCGTTCAGCGGATCAATAGCGGGCAGAAGGGCCGCTGGGGAGCCTCATATCGTGCGTCGCTGTCGCAATGAACAGGGGCATGTCGCCCTGCCGGGGGGCGAATTGGCGCCCGTACGCGCATTTAGTAGGGCTAAAGGAAGCCTGCCGAGAGCTTGCCGGCGCCGGTGAATTTGCCGCCAGAGCATGAACCGTTTGTTTTCCCTGAGCGGAGGTCGCCGGGCGCTTCGCGCGGCAGACATTGCCGCTCAGAGGGACAATCATGGTTCGCGGCTCAGCTATCGCATTGGCCATAGCGATTTCGCTTGGCACTCTTGGTTTGACAACCGACGCCGGCGCGCGCGGCGGTGGCTTTGGTGGTGGTCACTTCGGCGGTGGTTTCGGTGGTGGGTTTGGCGGCGCCCGTGACTTTAGCGGCGGCCGCGACTTTGGCGCTGGCGATTTCGGTGGCGGCATGCGCGATTTCCGCCCCGAGATGCGCGAGGCCCGCATCGAGGACCGCGGCCCCGAGATCGTGCATCCCGAAGACCACCGCGCCCTGGAGGATCGCCGTATGGAGGACGACCATCGGGCTGCCGATGACGCGGCGCGCCGTGACGACGACCACCGCGCCGACGATGCGGACCGTCGCGACGATGTCCATCCGGAAGCGCGCGACGCCGCCGCGCGCCGCGCTGCCGACGACCGCGACCTCGATGGCCGCAACCTCGATCATCACGACGATCTCGCCCACAACTGGAACAACTGGCATCAGCCGGTGAACGTCGGCCGCTGGTGAACGCCCGCAGCTTCAACTGCTACAACTGCCGTTCGGGCTGAGTTGGTCCGGTGTTCTGGCCATTTGGCTGGGGCGACATGTTCTCGTTCGCCTGGTGGCCCTATGCGGCGACCTCGCCGTTCTGGAACTACAACGTCGATTACATCATGGGCGGCTTGTTCTGGCCGAACGGCGCCTACGCTTGGCCGTCGGGCGGCTATGGCGCCACGGCGTGGACGCAGACCGACAACAACTACACCTACGCCCACAAGGCGCATCAGGATATCTACAGCTCCGGTCTGGCTGACAGCAGCGACGACAAGCAGGCAGCGCAGGACGATAGCCAGAGCCAAGATCTTGCGACCTGCAGCGGCTTTGCACCGGGTGTCTCCAGCCTGCCGATCGACAAGATCGAGCGGAGCGTCAAGCCGAGTGGCATTCAGCTCACGGCGCTCAAGAGCCTAGAGGCCGCTTCCAAGAATGCCGAGGGCATCCTCAAGGCGTCGTGCCCGAGCGAGCCGCCGCTGACGCCGGTCGGTCGCCTCGACGCGCTGCAGAAGCGCCTCGACGCCATGACGAAGGGTAGGTCTCGACCTCGTGCGCGCACCGCTGACCA
The DNA here is from genome assembly GCA_036559705.1 of Hyphomicrobium sp. Taxonomy (GTDB): domain Bacteria; phylum Pseudomonadota; class Alphaproteobacteria; order Rhizobiales; family Hyphomicrobiaceae; genus Hyphomicrobium_A. The sequence goes on along the minus strand of DATBSP010000121.1, from coordinate 77 downwards.
AGTTCGATAGTTCGCTGTCGGCCGAGCAAAAACAGGCGCTCGACACCATGGACGGCGGGAAGGCGGCGAACGCGGGC
>DATBSP010000120.1:0-29966 GCA_036559705.1 Hyphomicrobium sp. | reverse complement strand
GGATAGCTTTTCGGAATTGGGCAGAACCGGTGCGCTCGGCCTCGGCGGGGTGGCGTTGGTGCTCGTGGTGTTTAATAGCTTGGGAGAAACCCCGAATGGCCAAGATCAACAAGGTACTACTCGGCGAGTCGCTCGTCGGTGATGGAAACGAGGTCGCGCACATCGACCTGCTTATGGGCCCGCGTGGCTCAGCGGCCGAAACCGCCTTCTGCAACGCGCTGACGAACAACAAGGACGGCTTCACGACGCTGCTCGCCGTCATCGCTCCGAACCTGCCCTGCAAGCCGAACACGATCCTTTACAACAAGGTCACCATCAAGGACGCCCGTCAGGCCGTTCAGATGTTCGGACCTGCCCAGTATGCCGTCGCCAAGGCCGTGCAGGACAGCGTTGCCGAGGGCGTGATCCCGGCCTCCGAAGCGGACGACGTCTTCATCTGCGTCGGCGTGTTCATTCACTGGGAAGCTGCCGACGACGCGAAAATCCAGGACTACAACTATCGCGCAGTGAAGGAGTCGATTGCTCGCGCCGTCGCCGGCAAGCCGACTGCGGCCGAAGTCACTGCCCAGCGCAACTCCGCCCATCACCCCTTCGCTGCGAAGGCTTGAAGCGGAAACCGTCCGCAGCAGAACGATGCCCCTCCGATGAAGGGGGGCCTGCTGCAGCGATTGGGTAGACTTCTTTCCGGCCGTTGGAACGGGTAGAACCCCCGGCGTGCGGTTCTGCTCTGACCCTTCGTGCGACGTCATCAAAGGTCGGCGATCTCCTCGAGATCGTCGGCCTTTATCGTTCCGGCATGCAGCGCCGTGGCAATCAGCACGCCGGCGGCGCCGGCGGCATGCAGGGCTCCGATGTCGGCGCGGTTGCGCACGCCTCCGGCGGCATAGATACGCCGGCCGCCAGCGCGCCCGACAATCGAGGCAATGCGTTGCACATCAGGCCCTTCGGCAGACCCTACGCGCGCCAGCGTCATGACGATGACGCTGAGGGGCCAGTGCTGCGGCTCGTCGAGCACCTCGCGCGGGCCGACAAAACGGTCGTTGTCGAAATCGAGCGACAGCACATAGCGGTCGTGCGGCAAGGCACGCATGGCGGCGACGTCTTGCCCGTCGCTGAGGCTCTCGGTGCCGATGACCAGGGTCGCGTGCTGCTCGTCGGCGATGCGCTGCGCGGCGGCGCGCGCGCGCGTGCCGTCGTCGACCCATAGGTGCAGTCCCGTCACTGCGGCGGCGAGACGCGCCGGCAAGCCTGCGTCGCGCCCGCGGCCCTCGATGCCGTCCAGATCGGCGACATACAGCACCGGGAAGGTAAACAGTGCCGCGTAGCCGCACGCGATATCGGCCGGCGCACTGCCCTCGGCTAGCGGCGTCACCAGCGGACGATAGTCGGCGCGCTGCCCGCGCACGGCCGCCACCGCCAGCCCATGCCGCACGTCGATAACCGGGATGGTCTCCATGCCTCGCTTGCCTCCGCGCGCCCCTCGTGTAACACGGCCCGAGACGTAATGGAGGCGCTGGAAAGCGCGGCGCGGAGGCGGGCCTTATGGCCATCACGGCCGGTTACGACGTGGGCGGGGCACACCTCAAGGTGGCGCTGGCCGAGGGCAAGCGCACCATCGCCGTGCGGCAGGTCGCCTGCCCGCTATGGCGCGGCCTCGACCGGCTAGATGCGGCATTTGCGGAGGTGGCACCGCTCGTCGCCCGCGCCGACACCCACGCCGCAACCATGACGGGGGAATTGTGCGAGTTGTTCCCTGACCGGCGCAGTGGCGTTGCGGCAATCCTCGATCGTCTCGAGGCGATCCTCTTGCCGGCCATGCGCATCTGGATGGGTCCGCACGGATTTGGCGATATCGAGGAAGCCCATGCCGATCCGCTGAGCGCCGCCTCGACCAACTTCCTCGCCAGCGCAACGCTTGTCAGCCGCCGGATGTCCGACGCGCTACTTATCGATATGGGCTCGACGACGACCGACATCATCCCCATCGTCGGCGGCAAACCATCCGCGCGCGGCATGACCGACGGCGAGCGGCTAGCTACCGGAGAGCTGATTTACACGGGGCTTACGCGCACCGACGTCAGCTTCGTGACGCGCAGTGCGAGGTTCGGCGGCCACATGCAGCGGCTTGCCGCGGGCCACTTCGCAAACATGGCCGATGTGCGCCGCGTCCTTGGCGAACTACCCGACGGCGTCGATCAGCACGACACGCTGGACGGGCACGGCAAGACCATCAATGAAAGCGTCACACGGTTTGCGCGCTGCTTCGGCCGCGACGCCATCGACGCGACAGCGGACGAGTGGCGCGCCGCGGCCCGCGAGATCGCCGAGCGGCAAACCGATGATATCCGCGCGGCTATCGATGAAGTGCTCGCGGCAGCGGCGCTGCCCAAGGATGCCCCCGTCATCGCCGCTGGCATCGGCACGGCGCAGGTCGAAACGTTTGCCGCCGGTATCGGCCGGCCGTGCACCACTTTCGGCGTGCTGGCCAACGCCGCGCCCGAGTGCGCGGAATGGGCGACTCGCTGCGCGCCGGCCGTCGCCGTCGCGCTGCTCATGCAGGCCGCCTAGATCTCGGCGCTTCAAGATTGCCCGGCACGAAAGGCTTCGATTTTCTCCATCAGCCAACTCCACGCCTCCTGCTCGCGCGGCCCTGCCGTCTTGGAGATGGCAATTTCGAGATACTTCAACTCTGCGTCGATCTTCTCCGGCGGCAGCATCTTGAGGCGCGTCACCAATACGGCACATTCGAGCACCGCGGCTTGCGCACGGTTGAACCCTTCCCACGGTCGGTGGTTGCCCTCGTGCACCAGGCGACAGGAGAAGCGCGGGCGCTGCTCGTCCTCGCTGACGCGCTCAACGCTGAGTTCCCAGTGCGACACGGCATCGGCCAGGCGCACGCCGCTGATCGTGGCGGCCGGCCGCGTCGGCCAGTCCTTGCGTCCCGTCACGCAGCCGGCGAAAACGCGCACGTCGTCGGTGTGGCTGGCAACCGCGAACGGCACCTCGCGCAGATTGTCCAGCGTGCGCGAGGGTCGGAACGGCGCGATGATCCAGTCGTCGCCGTCAGCGATGAGGCCGAGCGGGGCGATGTGCACTTCACCCTTCGCGTTCGTCGTCGTCACGATCGCTTCGACGATGCGCGGCATCCTGCTTCTCCTTGCGGGCGGCTTTGAGCGTTGCGCCCTCGGGCGCGTGCTGCGTCAGGTCGTCCGATTTTCGATCGGCGGCGACACCCCAATCGAGCGCGCTGTCCTGCGCATAACGTTTGCCGAGCGCGCGCGCAATCTCCGCTTTGGCCAGCTCATAGCCGAGATAGAAGGCGTGGGCGCCGTCCTTCTCGACGCCCAGCTTTTCGAAGAATGCGAACGGATCGGCGGCGATGTGGTGACCATCGCGATTGTAGATGTGCAGGCCGTCGGCCGCCGCTTCGATGCGGTAGTTCGAATCTTTGACGTTCTTTGCCTCCTCGGCAATCTGCTCGGGCGTGTCGGGAAAGGGGCGCACGTCGTGCAGCGACAAGAGTTGGTTGCCGTAGCCCTTCGGCAGATTGCCATCCTCCCGCGCGCGATACATCAGACGGCGTGCGGCGTCGTGCTCTTCCACGGTGCGGCGGGTGTGCGGCGAGACTTGCACGATGAGCACGTTGCGGATCTTGAGTTCGGCGCAGATGCCGAGCAGCACTGCGGTGACGCCGCCGCTATCGGCGTCGGTCAGCTCGGTGAGGTTGCCGGTGCCCATGAGGATCTCGACGTCGGGGCGCGCGCGGCGCAACTGCGCGTAGCGTTCGAGCGAGGTCATGAAGCCGAAGTTGATCGGGTCGAGGACGGGATCGGCGATATGCGGAATGCCCTTTGACTTGCATAGATCGATGGCGCGGAGCAGCGAGTTAAGATCGCCGTGCGGCCGCGGCAGCAAGATCGGCACGCATTTGGTGCCGTCGATGGCATCGAGGCTCGACTCATCGAGGCTCAGTACATAGTCCGCCCCAGCGCGCGCGCCGCGGCGCAACTCGTCGACATCGCCGGAGTCGACGCTGACTTTGAAGCCTTCGCCTTTCAGCGCGATGACGGTCTCTTCGAGGTGCGGGAAGTGCACGTCCGGCTGACACCCAATGTCGACGACGTCGCCGCCCTTGGCGATCAGCTCACGCCCGCGCTCGACCAGCTTCTCCACCGTAAAGCCGGGCGCGTCGACGATCTCGGCGAAGATGCGGATGTCCTGCTTTGAGAGGTCCGGCGGCTTGCCGTCGTGGCCAAAGAATTGCGGCAGGTCGACGATCTCGTCCGGCCCGCGCTCGAACGGCACGCCGTAGTGCTCGGCCAGGTGACCGAGATTCATGCGGCTGCGGCCGGGCACGATGACGCGATCGGCCTCGAGCGGTTCCTTGAGCCGGTTGCGCACGATGTTCTCGGTCATCAAGGCAGCGACCTTGATGCCGAGGTTGGCGATGCGCCAGGACCCGTTCGGCAGGCCCATGGCCGCCACCGTCTCGGCGAGCCGTGGCTCGGCGAGGCGCCCGGTCAGAAAAAGTAGCTTCTTGTCAGCCATGTCAGCCGTGCCTCGACCGCACCTTCGCGCCGACCCCCGCAAGCGGTCATCTCTGCCGCGCGATAGCACGGGCGGCCGGGGCGCGTCGACCGGGTCGATGCGAAACGCCGAGGAGATCGGCCAGCTCAGCCTCATCGCCGGCGCCGAGTACCCGCCAGGAAAGACGCCCGCGCTCGACGATCGCCGCGAATGTCGGATCGACGATGCCTTCGCGGGCAAGACGGACCGCCGAAGCTGAGCGTGGCACGCGGCAGGACTTGACCAGCACCACCGGCGCGCTTCCCAGCCGCTCGGCAAGCCGCGCCGCCAGGCCGTCGGACGTCGTGTTCCAGTCGCGCGAGATGCTCCGGTCGCCGTCAACGAGCTTCATCGGCAGCCATACCGGAACGCGCGATTGCGCGATCGCCCGGCGTATCCCGGCAAGCGTCTCGGCCGGCTGCAGGCGGGCGTGTATGGCGCACAGCATCATGCCCGCCTGGTGCATGGCGAGCACTGCCATGCGATGTGCTGCCGCCTCGGAGAACCCGTGCTCGACCTGGGCCGCACGGACGACGTCGGCGAAGGTGCCGCCGCCCGGCACGATTACACAGGCGAGCCGCGCCCTGCCGACCATCTTCAAGATAGAGGCGATGCGGCCGCTCTCGGAGAGGCTGCCGCCGAGCTTGATAACCGTTGGCCGGCTGGACGCGCTCACGGGACGCGCGGACGGACGATTTCGACGCCCACGGCTTCGGGGCCGCGCTCGAGCTTTTCGACGCGCACCAGCACCGAGACGATGCGCTTGTCATCGAGGCAGCACTCGGCGATGCGCGCGGCCAGCGTTTCGACGAGGTTGATGTGACCGGCGGCGACAACCGATTTCACGGCGCCGACAAGATCGTCATAGGACGGCACCTCGTCGATATGGTCGCCCTTCGGAGACACGCCGCCGGCGACCGACGCCTCGATGGTGAAGCGCACCTTCTGGGTGATACCCTGCTCCTCGTCGTAGACGCCGATGGCGATGGGCAGCACCAGGCCGCGCACGAAAATGCGGTCGGCGATCGCGGCCTCGCGCCGCCCGGAGATGGTCTGCTTGCCGCTCATGCCACGTCTTCCGCGCGGTGCCGCGTCATGCCCCCGGCCAGCGGCACCCGGCTATCGCCAAACGGAACGGCGCGGCGCACGTTGCGCACCGCGTCGGGATCGAGGGTGGCGTTGCGATCGCCCCGGCGGCACAGGCCACCGCGAAAGCCGAGAACGTCGGGAGCCAATTGCAGCAGCGACGCCACATGACCGGCACGCAGCGATCCGGCCAGTCCGGCGAACATGCCGGCGCCTTGAGTTGCAGCGACAAACGCCTGTAGCATTTCCTCGGCGACGATGTCGGGCAACGCGCCGCGTTTCTTGTCGGCCGTGTCGAGCATCAAGCCGGCAAAACCCGCTGAGCGCGCAAGTCCCACGAGGTCGAGATCGACGCCCTGATCGGCGAGCAGCACGCCGACGAGCAGCACCTCGCCCAGCTCGAGCTCGCCGAGGCGTTCGAGCGTGCGCGCGGCGTCCGATTTGCCGCTGAGGCCGACCTTGACGATGTCGACGCCGGTCTCCGCCATGGCGATGACAGCTCGCGCCGTCGCATCCACATCATGCGTCGGATCGCCTATGGTGGCGCTGACCGGAGTATGCCGCGGAACGCGCGCGCGTATGGCCTTCACCGTGGCGTGTGGCAACGCGCCCAGCACGCCGGCAGCCGGGTTCTTCGCGTCTATGATGTCGGCGGCGAGATGGGCGCATAGCAGCGCCTCGGTCTCGTTCGTCACGCTGGCAAGCAGCCTCGCCGTTCGGCGCGCGTTTTCCATTATTCTTTGATGAATTCTATGCTTCGCCGAAGATGCGCCGCTGCTCCGTCCGCACCTTCTCGCGGTCGGCCCGATCGGCCACCGAAAGCCGCACCGGAACATCCTGAGCGATAGTTGCAGCTCCGTTCGACAGGCGCAAGATGCGGGTCCCGAGCATTACCGCCTCGGGCCTATCATGGGTAACAAAAAGCACCGTCGTCGGCCGTGCCGACCATAGTTCCACAAGCAATTCCCGTAGGGCGTACGCGGTCGGGTCGTCGAGCGAGACGAACGGCTCGTCCATCAGCAGCAGCTCGGGCTCCAGCACGAAGGCGCGGGCGAGCGCCACGCGCCGCTGCATGCCAAGCGAGATCATTTCCGGGTAGGCGTTGGCCGCCTCGGTGAGGCCGACGCGCTTCAGCAGCTCGGGAATCTTCGCGATGCGCGGGTCGCCCTTCGGCAGGGCTAGGGCGATGTTCTCGTACACCGTCCGCCACGGTAAAAGTCGAGGTGTCTGAAACACGAAGGCAATGCGCGGATCGTGGTCTCCGCCGAACTCGATTGTGCCTTCGAAGTCCTTGTCTAGTCCGGAGATGATGTTGAGCAGCGTCGACTTTCCACCGCCCGAGGGCCCGGTGATGACGACAAACGAACCGGGCTCGACCTTGAACGAGATGTTCTTGAGGACGTGGTTCTCGGCACGGTCGCCCACGGCCGGAAAGACCTTGTTGTCGACCCTGACGGCGAGCGGTCGCGTCACCGGCGCCATCTATTGGCCCTCGCGATGAGCGGCTGCATGATCGCCAGCTCGATAATCTGCACGACGACGATGAAGGCCAGCGCGTACGATAGGATCATCGGCACGTCGAAGAGCTGGAAAGCGATGTTGAGCTGATGGCCGACGCCGTCGGAGCGGCCGAAGGCTTCGACGACGAGCACGATCTTCCACACGAGCGCCAGTCCCGAGCGTGACGCGGCGGCGAAGAACGGTGCCAGCTGCGGCAGTGTCACGTGGCGCAGCGTCTTCCACCAGCCGAAGCGGTAGATGTGCGCCATCTCGCTCAGATCTTTGGAGAGGCTGCGCGCGCCCTCGCGCATGGTCACGGCGACGTTGGGGATCTTGTTGATAGCGACGGCGGTGATTGCCGCCACCTCCGTCAGCCCGAACCAGATGTAACAAAGGACGATGATGACGAGCGCCGGCAGATTGAGGAAGAAGATCAGCCAGGCGTCGAAGAAGCGGTCGGCCATCGGATAGCGCCCGAGCGCCACCCCGATGGCGGAGCCGATGAACATAGCGACGACGAAGCTGAAGGCGACGCGGATCAGCGTGGCGGCGATATTGCCCCACAGCTCGCCGGCCTCGGCCTCGCGCACCATGACGTCGATGACCGTCACGGGCCCCGGCAAGTACCGGCTTTGCGCGATGACGGCGGCAAGCTCCCAAAGCCCCACAAGCGCGAGAAGTGAGATCAACGACCAGCCGAGGCGCCCGACCTTGAAGCCGTGCGCCGGCGCGTTAACTGCCTGCCGCATGGAACAGCTTGGGATCGAACTGCGTGTCACTGCCAAGCAGCTGGGCGCCACCGACGTCGACCAACACCTGTGTCAGCTTCTCGGCGGATTTCGTTTCCGCCCCGGTCCAGGGGGGCGGAATGCCGGCGCGGTAATACGCCTTGATGGCCGCGAACTCGGCGTCGTTCTCGGGCCGCACGAGATGGCGGATGCGGTCCCAAGCGGCGTCGGACTTCGCGAGAACGGCGTTGCCTTGAGTTACAGCGGAGAGGAAGGCGGCTATCTCGGTGCTCTTCTTGGCTTCCGTCTGCTCGCGCCAAATGAAGCCGACGAGCGGTGGCACCGGCTCGATGCCCAACGCCTTCAGAACGTCATCCATGCCGATGATCGTACGGTAATTGTCGCCCTGCAGGCGTGCTGCGTAGGTCCAGAAATTGAGCACCGCATCGAGGCGGCCGCTGCGCGTTTCCTCGGTGATCAACGGAGCGGCGCCGTATGAGGGCAACGCCAACTGCGCGATGTCGGTGCCGAGCTCCTTCTTCGAATAGGCGCGCAGCAGCAGCCAGCTCTTGTCGATGGCACCGCCGGCGACGCCGAGCTTCTTACCCTTGAGATCGGCCAGCTTTTGAATGGGCGAATCCGGCGCCACCATCACGGCGCCGAGCGCCGACGAGTAGGGCGCGAACTTCACCTGCTCGCCCATCGCCCGCTGGCGCAAGGCCCACGGCCAGTCGCTGACGATCACGTCCGCCTCGCCGGAAAGCAGCGCGACGGGTCCGGCCTGGTTGGTCGCCACTTCGAAGACGATGACGTTGACGCCGGCCTTCTCGGCGAGGCCCTCGGCCCGTATCGTTTCCAGCAGCCAGCTCAGCGAGCCGAACTTGAGCGAAGCCACGCGTAGCTCACCGGCCGCAGCGGCGCGCTGCATCGGCAGGCCGGCGCTCACCAGGGCAGCGGCGCCGCCGGCAAGCAGGACGCGGCGACGATCGATCATTTCGCCTCTCCCTGCGCGTAGAGGCGTCGGTCAACGATGTAGTTCACGGCGCGCAACCACATTTTGTCGGTGTTCCCGTAGATCTCGCTGGATCCCTGGCGGATCACCTTCTGGTTCGCCACGTCGCGCACGTAGATGCTGACTGTAAACAGCACATCGGACGCCTTGCGCACAGTACCGATGAAAGCGATGTCCGCGCCGACTTTCTTTGCCAGATCGTCCTCGCAGCCGTTGCACTTGTACATCGGCGATTTGTCTTCGATGTCCTTGGCGATGGGCGCCGTATCGACGACCTCGTAACGGCCGCTCTCCTTGGTGAGCTTCACCAATTCGTCGGTTATGACCTGCAGGCGTCGCTTGTCCTCCGGGTCAAGACCCTTCGGCATTAACCCGATTTCGAACTGCTGGCTTTGATCGATGAGGTCAAAGGGGAAAATGACCGCCTTCTGCCCAGCAGCCAGCACGGCTGCCGGAAACACCGCCAGCGCCAACGCGAAGATGACAATCCGTTTAACAATCAAGACGTTTCCCCTGGACGCGCGCGCCGCGTTCTCGGCTGCTTAGACTGTTATAGTGTTAGGGTTAGGTGTGCCGAACAGGGGGGCAATTGCAAGGGGGTTGTTGCCGCGTGGTGGCGCAGCAAGGGTCACAAGTACGCGAGTAAAATCGGGAGACCTTGACAAGGGGGGCACCCCATACCCTTTTACTGCAACATAGTAACAGACCGCCCGGAGACACCTTAAAGGTGCAGCCTGCAAACCAAGCGGGCCGGGCAGCCAGGAGGAAAAGAGCTTGATCGCAACAGGCGAAGCTAAGCAGCGCTCGCGTGGCAGCGTGCCGACCTCTGTAAGACGCCGTGGCGCGGTGCTCATGGGCCTGCTGGCCGCGATCATGGCATTGAGCCCGGCGTTGGGCCTGGCGCAGGAGGCGCCGCCGCCCGCCGATCCCAAGCCCGCCGAGGCTGCCGCCCCGGCAGTGCCGGCAGCACCTGCCGCCGATGTTCCCCAGGCCGACGCAGCGAAAGCTGAGGCGCCCGACCCCAACCGCGTCGTCATTCCCATCGTGCTCGCGCGCGAGTTGCGCGACGAGCCGCTGCCGCTATCCCTGCTCGATCTGCCGCCGAAGGATCTCGGCATCGCAGGCGCCAAGCTGGCGATCACCGACAACAACACCACCGGCCGCTTTATGAATCAGGAGTTCAAGCTCGACCCGATCGAAGAAGCCGATCCGGCCAAGCTGATCCAGGACGTGGTGCAAAGGGTCGACGCCGGCGCGCACTTCATCATCGTCGATGCCCCGCCCGATACGCTCCTGAAAATGGCTGACGCCCTCAAGGGCAAGGAGGCGCTTCTCATCAATTATAGCGCGCCCGATGACAGCTTGCGCGAGGAGAACTGCCGCCCGCAAGTGCTGCACACGGCACCGACGCGCTCGATGCTAACGGACGCGCTCGCCCAATATCTCGTATGGAAGAAGTGGCCCCACTGGCTGCTGGTGCTCGGTCCCTCCGAGAAGGACAAGCTGTTTGCCGAGTCTGTGCGCCGCTCCGCCAAGCGCTTTGGCGCCAAGATCGTCGAGGAGCGCACGTTCACCTACGACTCGGGCAGCCGTCGCACCGACGGCGGCTTCGAGCAGGTGCAGCAACAGATTCCGACCTTCACGCAGAACGCACCCGACTACGACGTCCTCGTCGTTGCGGACGAGGGCAATCTGTTCGGCGACTACCTTCCCTATCGCACTTGGGATCCGCGTCCAGTGGCCGGCACGGCGGGTCTTGTCGCCGAAAGCTGGCACCCGGCCATCGAGCTATGGGGCGGCACACAGTTCCAGAACCGCTTCAAGCGATTGGCCGACCGCACCATGCGCCCCATCGACTACAACGCCTGGCTCGCTGCGCGCATCGTGGGCGAAGCGGCTTCGCGTACCAAATCCGGCAAGTATCAGGATCTCGTCGCCTACATTAAGGGCCCGAGCTTCGACGTTGCGGGCTTCAAGGGCGTCGGCCTGTCGTTGCGCAATTGGAATGGTCAGATCCGACAGCCGGTGCTGGTGACGACGCCCAAACTCTTGGTCAGCGTCTCGCCGCAGCCGGGCTTCTTGCATCAATCCAGCGAACTCGACACGCTCGGAGTCGACAAGCCGGAAACCAAATGCCGAGCGTTTACCCAATGAGCGTGCAAACGCCAAGCGCCGCCAACGGCCCAGAAATATCCCAGGAGGAAATCGCGTAATGCGCTTCAACGTCGGCCTTGCCGTGCTGCTCGGCATCGGAACCGCCCTCGCCCTGCCAGCGCCTGCGGCCAAGGCCTATACGGCGTTCGTCACCAACGAGAAGGACAACTCGGTGTCGGTCATCGACACCGAGAAGCTCGAGGTGATCAAGACTTTCTCCGTCGGTCAGCGCCCGCGCGGCGTCATCCTGTCGAACGATGGCAAGTGGCTGATCGTCTGCACCAGCGACGACAACATCATTCAGGTCTACGACACCAAGACATACGAGCTGGTGAAGACGCTGCCGTCGGGCCCGGATCCCGAGCTGCTCATCCTGCATCCTTCCGGCAACCCGCTATATGTCGCCAACGAGGACGACAACCTCGTCACAGTCGTCGACATCAACAGCAGCAAGGTCATCGGTGACATCCCGGTCGGCGTCGAGCCGGAGGGTATGGGCATGAGCCCGGACGGCAAGGTGCTGGTCAACACGTCCGAGACGACCAACATGGCCCACTTCATCGACACGACCACGCACAAGACATTCGACAACGTGCTGGTCGACAGCCGCCCGCGCGTCGCCATCTTCAATCCGGCCGGCACGCAGCTGTGGGTGAGCTCGGAGATCGGCGGCACCGTGACGGTGATCAATCCGGCCGACCGCAAGGTGATCAGCAAGATCCACTTCGACATTCCCGGCGTCACCAAAGAAGCCATCCAGCCGGTCGGCGTGCGTATCACGTTGGATGGCAAGTATGCCTTCGTCGCCCTCGGCCCGGCCAACCGCGTTGCCGTGGTCGACACGGCGACCTTCAAGGTCATCAAGTACCTGCTAGTCGGCCAGCGCGTGTGGCAACTTGCTTTGACACCCGACGGCAAGAAACTTCTAACCACCAACGGTGCATCGAACGACGTGTCGGTGATAGACGTTGACGCCATGAAGGTGATCAAGTCGATCCGCACTGGCCGTTACCCTTGGGGCGTCGTGGTGGCGCCATTCTAAACTTTCGCTGTTCTATTCGAGAGGCTCGGTGGCCTTGCGGAACAAGATGACAGTCGTACTGGAGCAAAAAAGACGAACGGCCGCTTGCCTTTAGCGTGGCCAAGCCGGCGAGAAACAACCAAATGTTTCCAATGGCTTGAAGTGAAAGGCTGACGGTGAAATCGTCGTATGGATATGGCATCTGAAACGCATCCGTCTGACGTCGGCGCGCCTGCGCTCGACGTCAAGAACGTCAGCCACGCCTTCGGTGAGAACCTCGCTCTCAACGACGTGACGCTGAGCATCCCGCGTGGCCGCTTTGTCGTGCTGCTGGGCCTTAACGGCGCAGGCAAGTCGACGCTGTTTGCCCTTGTCACGCGGCTCTACGACAACGTCACCGGCGAAATCCGCATTTTCGGCGACGACATCCGCCGCCGCGCCTCGGCGGCGCTTCAGCGCCTTGGCGTCGTATTCCAGAGCCGGGCACTCGATCTCGATCTCACCTTGAAGCAAAACCTCTTGTATCACTGCGCCTTGCACGGCATCGGCGGCCGCGAGGCGCGGCGGCGGACCGAGCGGGCGTTGCAGATCGTCGGGCTCGGCGATCGGGCGCGCGAGAAAGTGCGCAACCTTTCCGGCGGCCAAGCCCGCCGCGTCGAGATCGCCCGCTCGCTGCTGCATCAACCTTCGCTGCTGCTGCTCGACGAGCCCACCGTCGGCCTCGACATCGGCTCGCGCGAGAGCGTCATCAACATCGTGCGCTCGCTGGTCGAAAAGGAAGGCCTCGGCGTGCTGTGGGCAACGCACTTGTTCGACGAGGTTCTGCCCACCGATCTCGTCGTGCTGCTGCACAAGGGGCGCGTGCTGTTCAACGGGTCGGTGCCCGACCTGTTGACCAAGACGGGAACGCAGTCGGTCAGCGACGCCTTTCGCAAGATCACCGATATCGGCACCACGGAGCGCGCCGCATGACCGCCTACACCGCCACCGCGCCGCGCCACGCCAGCGTATCGACGCGCATCAGCGATCGCGCCTGGGGCAGCGAGCCGCCGCGCCTGGGATTGCGCGCGTATGTGATTTGCCTCAAGGGCATCGTCTGGCGCGAGGTGTTGCGCTATCTGCACCAGCGCGAGCGTTTCATGTCGGCGCTGGTGCGCCCGCTCATCTGGCTGTTCATCTTCGCCGCAGGCTTCCGCCAAACCCTCGGCGTGTCGATCATTCCGCCCTACGAAACCTATGTTCTCTACGAGGTGTACGTGGTGCCGGGCCTGCTCGGCATGATCCTTCTCTTCAATGCCATGCAGTCGTCGCTGTCGATGGTGTACGACCGCGAGACTGGCGCCATGCGCACGCTTCTCGTCAGCCCGTTCCCGCGTTCCTTCCTTCTGGTCTCCAAGCTCATCGGCGGCGTCGCCGTGGCCGCCATCCAGGCTTATGTTTTCCTCGCCATTTTCTATTTCTGGGAGGCGGAGCTTTCCGGCTGGGGCTATCCGCTGTTGCTGGCGACGCCGGCGCTGCTCGTCGCCCTCATCATGTTCAACTCGGCGACCGAGCGGCTGTCCGAGCGCTTTATGCAGAACGCGCTGATCGTTGCCGCTGTGGTCGAACTCGCCGTCATAGCCTGGGTCATCTACGCCTGGCGACTATCGCCGCCGTCGATGAACTACATCACCGTGGCGCCCGCGCTCGTCATCTCCGGACTGATGTTGGGCTCGCTCGCCCTCTTCATGTCGTCGGTGATCAAGCAGCTCGAGAACTTCGCCGGCGTGATGAACTTCGTGATCTTTCCGATGTTCTTCGCGTCCTCGGCGCTCTACCCGCTGTGGCGCGTCAAGGAATCGAGCGTGTTGCTCTACCAGTTGTGCCTAATCAATCCCTTCACCCACGCCGTCGAGCTCATCCGCTTTGCGCTCTACGGCCAGGTCGACTGGCCCTCACTCGGCATCGTGCTCGCCTGCACCGCGGTGTTCCTCGGTGCAGCCATCTTTGCCTATAACCCATCAAAAGGCCTGATCGCCCGCCGGGGCGGACCGGGTTCGGGAGCGTAAGAGAATGACCAAGACAAACAAGACAAGCGCGGCAAACACTTTGAAGCGCGCCGTCGGCGTGGGAGCGCTGGCAGCTGTGTGGGCAACGGGCACGGTCTTGGCGCTGCAGGCGCAGACACCCGCTCCGCCGAAGACCGACGCACCCGCCGAGGTGAAGCCGGCGCCCGAGCTGGCGCCCGGCATCGCGCCCGGCGTTGTGCCCGGTGCGCGCCCCGGCGGCATGGAGGACCCTAAGCCTACGCCAACGCAGGAAGCCCAGCCGGGTATCGCGCCCGGCGTTGTACCCGGCGCACGCCCCGGCGGCATGGAAGCGGGCGCACCTCTCGGCAATCATCCGGCCTTCACCCCCGACGCCGCGGTGACCCCGAGCGACAATGCGGCCGTCAAGTTCTCTCCGGCCGACATTATCAGCAGCCCCGATTGGCCGTGCGTTCAGCGCAAGGTACCGATCATCTCGCCGGCGCAGGTCTGGGATGGACCGCCGATCGACGGCATCAAGGAGTTCGATCCGTCGATCCGCGATCTGACGGAAGTCCTCGAAAGCCGGCGTGTCTCATCCGAGGATGCCGAGAAGGCGATCAAGGAGTTCGCCGCCAAGATTCCTGAGGCGGAGCGCGACCAGAAGCTCACCGAGCTGTTCGCCAGCGTGCTGGACCAGATCAACACCGACCGTCAGTTCGTGATGGCGAAAGTCGAGGATTTCCAGAAGCGCCAGAAAGGGCGCGCGGCGGAGCTCGAGCGCGAGGGCCAGAACCTCGCCGAGAAGGGCATCGCGGCGACGGACGAGCTCCTGCCGACCGAGACCAAGCTAACGCCCGAGCAGCAGGAGTACAACTGGAACGCCCGCATCTTCCAGGAGCGCCAGCAGAACCTCACCATGGCGTGCGAGATCCCGGCTCTCATCGAGCAGCGAGCCTTCGAAATCGGCCGCCTGATCCGCGCGCATATGAAGAGCTGACCGTACGCCCACTCCGCCGGCTCGGTGCAAGGAGTCATTCTCGGAGCAAGCCCGAGGATGGCGGTCGAGAAGCGCTGTCACGGCAGCTTCTTCACGTCGGCGAGCGGATAGCCAAGCTCCTGCCAGCCGTCAGTGCCATCACGAAACCACATGACGTTGGTGTAGCCGTATTCGAGCGCGCGCTTGGCGGCGTTCCACGACATCCAGCAGTCCTTGAGGCAGAAGAACACTAGCGCTGCGTCGCGCTCGCCCTGGGAAATCTGCTCGAGCCGCGAGCGGAAATAGTCATCCATCGATGCCGACAGCGCGCCGTATCCGACATTGGGCAACCACAGAGCGCCCTCGATGCTGCGGTGGACGGGCTCGCGCCAGAACGTGCCGACCGGCAGGTTCGGCGGCTTCGGAGCCTGCGGGTAAACGTCGATGAACACGGCACCGTTCTTGTTCCAGATGTCGGCCGCTTCATCGTCGGTCAAAACACGCGCGCCGTTCAGCGTCGCCGGCACCGGCGTCCGGAATTCCTCCATCCGGTAGCCGGAAGGTTCGGCGACGGGTTCAGAGGATTTAGTGCCAGCGCCGGGCGCGGGAAGGGTATCGGGATGGCCGTTGGCCGGCCCGTTCAGCTCGCCCGCTGCCGTGGCCGGCGATGCGGTGCTGCTATCGCCCGCACGCGCGCCGGGGGCTGGCGGCACGAGGGTGATCACGACGGCGAGCAACGCGAGTATGAGTGATGCAGCGGCCCGGTGGTCAGCTGATACGGGGAAGCTTGCGGTAAAGCCGATCGCGGCGCGCGGGCGCCGCGGATACGACCGCGATAACTGGGCTGACAAGCGCGCCGCAGTCCTAACTGCGCGGGCTGGTGATCGGCTTGCTGTCTTCATCGATCATCGGCACGCCGTACTCGAGCAGAACCTTGTCGATGTCCGCCTGGCGTTTGCGGATGACGTCATTGAGTTGCCGCTTCCACAGGTCGTCACCCTGGCGCACGCCCATGGTAATGCGGAAATCGAGACGACCGGCCTTGTCGACGTCCTTAGTCAGCGGCACCACAGTGAGCTTGTCGCCGTCGCGCGAAGCGTAGTAGCCGGCAATCGGCCCCCACATCACGCCCGCGTCGATCTCGCCCGAGCGGATATCCTTCACCATTTCGGCGGAGGGATCGTCGTAGCGCCGGTCGACCATCAGTCGATAGGGGCGCGCCTTGTCCATGAGGCCCGCCTTGGCAACGAGATTGGCCGAGGGCGTACCCTGCACGGTGCCGACCTTCTTACCCTTGAGCTTCGGGTCAAAAATGCTCTCGACGCCGTCGAGGCCCGTGCCGGGCTTGTAGATGAGCGCGTAGGCCGAGCGGTAGAGCGCGTTGGTGTTGAGCACCAGTTCGTCGCCTTGGCCGGTGCCGATGATGACGTCGCAACGCTTGGCCAGCAGCGTGTTGCGCGTGAAGCCCGTCGCCTGCGGGAACCAAGTGTATTCGACAGGAACACTCAGCTCGTTGCCGATGATCTCCGCGATCTTGTTCTCGAAGCCTTCCTTCTTTTCGTTGGAGAAGGGAAGGTTCGCAGGGTCCGCGCATACGCGCAGCACCTTGCGATTGACAAGGTCGGAACGGTGGCCTTCGACGGCGAACGCCGCGCCGGCCACAACGCAGCAAAGGCCGAGACCGCCGATGGCGGCCACGGCCTTTGATGATAAAGTGTAAGTCTTTTTCTTAGCTACCAAGGCAAGCCTTCTCTTCTGCTTTTGCCTGTTCCGGCTTCTCGTCGCGATTGCGACCGCCGAGCTGTCCGGCCGGCAGCGTGCCGGTAGAACGAGCCTTGAGGTATACGTAGAGGTCGTTGATGAAGCACATCACGTTCTTGTTGTCGCCGAAGGCAGGCATGACGAACTTGGTGCCGGCTTCGTCGCGCACGCGGCCCGAGGCCACGATGCCGAGGAAGTCGCCGAACGGCATGTTCTTTAGGGATTCCGCGAGCGCCGGAGCGTAGGTCGAGCCGAGGCCGTTGGGGCCGTGGCAGACGTGGCACTCGCCATGATAGCGGCGGTAGCCGTTGTACGTTGCCCAGTCGACAACCAGCGTGTTGTCTTTCTTGCACACGCGGAAGGTCGGCGTGCCATCCGGCAGTACCCACTTCCCGTCCTTGAACTCGGCGCCTTCCTGAGTAACGCAACCGTCCGGCAGCGTCACTTCCTTCTGCAGCCCGGGCACCACATCTTCCGCCATCGCTGAACCGAATACGCCAATGAGCGCCATGGCCACGACGACTGCGAAACTGATCCTTCTCACGCGTTTCCCCTATTGCTTATGGCTGCAGCTGCTGCAGGCATCGATACGTGTCCATTTGGGCGGCTCGATGAGGGAGTGCAACGAGCAAAATGTCATCCTGTTCCGCATGTTGCGGCGCAACGGAACGACACTGCGGTGCACAAGCGCCTAATGGCTTCTGATAAGTCCATTCACAAGGAAGACCGGCGCGGGAAACCCCGCGCCGGCCCTTATTGACGTGTCGTCGACTTATGGCAGCGTCCAGATCGTCAGCGAGCCGCCGAGAGCGGTGTAGCTGTTGAGACCGGCGTAGCCACCGACTGCACCCAGACCATCGGTCGGGTTGGTCAAGCCAGCTGCGAGGCCGATGCCGGCCCAACCACCAACACCCGAGAAGATGCCGATGTACTGCTTGCCCTTGTGACCGTAGGTGAAGGCGTTGCCGATGATGCCGGACGGAGTGCGGTTCTTATACAGCTCCTTGCCGTCCTTCTGATCGACGCACTTGAAGTAGCCCTCGAGGGTGCCAACGCAGGCGACGCCGCCAGCGGTGGTGATAACACCCGACCAAACCGAGAACTGCTCCTTGTTCGACCAGACGATCTTGCCCTTCGAAGCATCCCACGCAATGAAGTTGCCCATGTGGCTCTCGCCCTTCGGCGGATACATGGAAAGCGTGGCGCCAACGTAGGGCTGACCGGCAGTGTACTCGACCTTGAAGGGCTCGTAGTCCATGCAGACGTGGTTGGTCGGCACGTAGAAGAGCTTCGTCAGCGGCGAGTAAGCGGCAGGCTGCTGGTCCTTCGTTCCAAGAGCGGCAGGGCAGACGTCGACAGTGTTGACGTCCTGGCCATTCAGGAAGGTGGACTTCGAAGCGACAACCGCAGGGCGACCATAGGTGGCGCTCTTGGGATCAAGATCGACGCCAGTGGTCCAGTTCACGGCGGGGTCGTACTTCTCGGCGACGAGCGGCAGACCCGACTTGCGGTCAACCGTGTAGCCAAGACCGTTACGATCGAAGTGGACGAGCACGTTGTGCTTGTTGCCTTTGACGTCCATGTCGTCGACGAGGATCATCTCGTTGACGCCGTCAAAGTCCCACTCGTCGAACGGGGTCATCTGGTATGCCCAGGCGGCCTCGCCGGTCTGCGGGTTACGAGCGATGATGGACATCGACCACTTCTGGTCGATCTGCTTGCCATCCGGTCCCGCGCGCTGAGCCGGGTTCCACGTCGACGGATTGCCCGTGCCGTAGTAGACGAGGTTCAGCTTGGGATCCCAGGCGTACCAGCCCCAGATCGAACCGCCGCCCAGCTTCCACTGGTCGCCAGTCCAGGTCTTGAGGGACGAGTCCTTGCCAACCGGCTTGCCGAGAGAGGTCGTCTTCTCGGGGTTGAACAGGATGTCCTCATCCGGACCCATCGAGTAGCCGCGGTACAGCCGCTTGCCGGAGTTGATGTCGTAACCGGTCCAGAAGCAGCGGACGCCGAACTCGGCGCCAGACACACCGATCATCACGACGTCGCCAACAACGATGGCAGCGCCGGTGCCGGTCTCGCCACGCTTTGGATCGCCGTTGACAGCCTTCCAAACCTCTTTGCCGGTCTTGGCATCGAGAGCGACGAGGGTCGTGTCAGCCTGGTGCAGGAAGAGCTTGCCGTCTGCATACTGCAGGCCACGGTTGACCGTGTCGCAGCACATGACGGGGATCACGGACGGATCCTGCTTGGGCTCGTACTTCCAGATGATCTTGTTCTCGTCATCGAGGTTGAGGGCGTACACGATGTTCGGGAACGGAGTGTGGAGGTACATCGTGCTGCCGACGACGAGAGGAGAACCCTCGTGGCCGCGCAGAACGCCAGTCGAGAAGGTCCAAGCAACCTTCAGGCTGCCGACGTTCTTCGTGTTGATCTGATCGAGTTCCGAATAACGGGTCGCAGCGTAGTTACCCTGCTGCATGCACCAGTTATTCGCGTCGGCGATACACTTAACAACGCTATCATTGGCCAACGCCGGTGCCGCGAAGGCAGCCGTCGCAACCAAAGCACCTGCGAATACGCTTTTGCGCATTGCGCTTCCTCCATTTTAAGGTTCTTGCCACGCTTGCAAGCGGTGGTGAACAGCAGCGCCTCACACCCTAACTTTGCGGGATTGGGGGTTTCCCCTTCTTGTTCCCTGGCGATCGACCGGGCCTTGCTAGCAGGAGCCAGTTAGCCCTCGATGCCGTGTCACACCGCGGCACATCTACGCACTTTTTTTTCCCGTCTGCAAGACGACCCGGTAACGAAAATTCACGCGTCCGTGAATAGGACAAGATCGTTGACGTAAATCCTCCTTTATCCCATCGCGGTTTGTTGCGCTGCACAAAAGAATGCTGCAGCGCACGACAAGTTGCTGAAGAGGGCCCGAAATCACTGAATAAGTTGAATGGCCGGGTGAGGAAATGGACCTCAAGGACCACCATCGTGGGTAAGACCGTTGATCGACATCGACTCTCACGTCCTCGTGTGGCTTTCACGGGCGCTCTCGTCCGCGTGATCGTCCGTGCTCATATGCTACGGACAACTAGAAGAGGGAAAATCATGCGCTCATCTGCACGCCGCGCACACCAAATTCGGGAAGTTTTCCCGAACGTTACAGCGTTACTTGCAGCCGCTTTTTTTCTCGGCGCCGCGCCCCTCGCCCACGCCCAAAAACCGCTCGCCGTTAACGAAGTTACGCCGGGCGTTTTCGTGCATCAGGGACGCTACGAGATCTTCACGCCGCGCAACTCGGGCGACACCTCGAACGCGGGCTTCATCATCGGCCGCGACGGCGTTGCGGTTATCGACACGGGCGGCAGCCCACGCGTTGGGACCGAGCTTCTAGCGGCCATCCGCACGCGCACCAAGTTGCCGGTCAAGTACGTGATCAACACGCACATGCATCCCGACCACGTGTTCGGCAACGTCGCGTTCGAAGGCGAGAAGCCGATGTTCGTCGGGCACGTCAAGCTGCCGCGCGCGCTAGCGGCGCGTGCCGAGCGCTATCTCGCCCGCAACAAAGAGCTGCTCGGCGAGGCGTTCGAAGGTACGCGCATCATTCCGCCAACCGAGCTCGTCAAAGACCGGCTCGAGCTCGACCTCGGCGACCGCAAGCTGTTGATCGAGGCGCATGCGACGGCGCACACCGACAACGACGTGACCGTGCTCGATGAGAAGACCGGCACGATGTTCCTCGGCGATCTGCTGTTCGCCAAGCATGTGCCGGCGCTCGATGGATCCATCCGCGGCTGGCTCGAACTGATCGGCAACCTCAACGCCCGCAAGGACGTGCAGCTCGCCGTGCCGGGACATGGACCCGCATCAATGCCGTGGCCGTCGGCGCTCGCCGACGAGCAGCGTTATCTCGGCAAAGTCGCCGACGACGTGCGCGGTATGATTAAACAAGGGAAAACTCTTGCCGAGGCGGCCGGGACGGCCGGCCTGTCCGAAAAAGATGCGTGGCTGTTGTTCAAGGACTATCATGCGCGCAACGTTTCGGCTGCGTTCGCCGAATTGGAGTGGGAATAGCGGCAGCGCTGCGCTCGCGGAGGAAGAAAAAAATGCAGACGACACTAAGTTCACGGAGACTCTCACTGGTTTTGACGGCGGTGCTGGTATTTGGTGTGGGCGCGCCGGCCGTCGCCGCGGACGACCCCTGGCATGACATCCGGCGCGACGTGTTCGACAACCGCGAGGTGGTCGAAGGCGACGGAGCGGTGACCCTCGAGGCGCCCTACCGCGCCGAGGATGCCGCCGTAGTCCCGCTGACGATGCGCATCTCGGCCAGCGCCGGCGAGGTGAAGAGCCTTACCCTCGTCATCGACAAGAACCCGGCCCCCGTCGCCGCTACCTTCCATTTTGGCGAGGCCGCTGGCAAAGGGGAGCGCATGCTGTCGACCCGCGTGCGCATCGACATGTATTCGAACGTCCATGCCGTGGTTGAGACCGCCGACGGCAAGCTGCACATGGCGACGAAGTTCGTCAAAGCCTCGGGCGGCTGCTCGGCGGCGGCTTCGAAGGACGCGGACGAGGCGCTTGCCAACCTCGGCAAAATGCAAGTGCGCACCTTCGACGACCCGGAGATGAAAAGCCGTACCCCGCCGACGCGCGAAGCTCAGGTGATGATCCGCCATCCGAACTACACCGGCATGCAGATGGACCAGATGACGCGCGAGTACACGCCGGCAAAATTCGTGCAGGAGATGGACGTGAAGCGCGATGGCACGCTTATCTTCAAGATGGAAGGGGGCATTTCCATCTCGGAGAACCCGCACTTCCGCTTCACCTTCGCGTCCGGTGAGGACGACGTCGTCGAAGTGACGGCAAAGGACACCGACGGCCGTGTGTTCACCGCAACCTCGGCGGGGAAGGCTTCCTAGGCCAGACCGATAGAACAAAAGGTCGCCCCCGACGGACGCCCTTTCTCATTTCCAGCTCAGTAGCACTGAGGCTCCGCTAGCTCAGAGGCAGCGAAGCTCCGCTAAATTTAGAAGCAGCGAAGCTCCGCTTCGACCTGCGCGCGCTTCAGGTTCTTCACCTTCTCCAGGAGCGGCGCAAAGCTGTTGAACATGGCAACGCTCTCGCCGCCCTTCTGGCGAACCGACATGATTGTCTCGGCCGCCTCATAGTCCGCGTATGGCAGCAGAGCCGCGATGGCGTCGATCGAGCAAGAGCACTTGTCGAGAACCATGCGGTTCTGGCCGTTCGTCTGCATGCAAGCGAAGACGTAGTCGGCGCGCGCCGAGGTCGGATAGTCGTTGACGGGCAACTCGACGGCGCGGCTGGCGCCGGCGGTCAGGCCGGCGGCGGCAGCCGCGACGAGGCAAATTGCGAATAAGCGCGTCCTCATTGCGTACCCTCCAATCCGGTGACGCCGGCCAGAGTAATGCGCTCGGTCAGCTTCAGCGTCGCCGGCGGGTAGCGGTTGTGATAGGTGGCGAGGAGATCGATGATCTCGCCCGGCACCTGGTCGCTGACGACGACGTCGTACTTGGCGCCCTCCCAGCCCTGCATCTTCGTCTCGTATTTGTCGCCGACGAAGGGCGTCATGGAGATGCGATAGGCGTCGATCTTCTTGCCGTTGTAGTCGACCTTGATCGGCTCGACCTTCGCCTTCGTCCATCCGTCGGAAAAGACGCGCTGCAGATAGTTCAACTGGCCGCCGGCGAGCTGACTGAAAGTGTTCACGGCTTGAGCGAAATAAACGGCGAACACGGGATTGATTTCGAACTTCTCCAGCTTCTGCAGATCACGCGCCCGCTCGCCGGTGTAGATCTGCAGGTCGAGGTCCTTCTTGCCGTCCTCTTTCTCGGCGGCGACCTTCAGCGTGATGTCGTCGGAAAATGCAATGCCCAGAAGCTTCGGATCGGTCACCGTCCGGTTGAACTTGTAGTCGATCTGCTTTCCGGGCTCGAGCTTGGCAACGTGCTTGTGCTCGAAAATCAGGTCGGTTGCCTTCGGTTGATCGGCAGCTACCGCGCCCACGATGTGGGACCCCAATGCGAGGGTGAGAGCCACGACGGCCCCGCCCAGACCATAGAACCGCATAGTTACGCTTCCTTCCTAGTGGTGGTTGCCACGCTATGTAATGTTATTGCCATTACTCGCGCCCGTTTTACCTCCGGGACGACGCGCCCGTAAACAGGCTTCACCTTAACGATTGGTCATGCGGTTTAAGCGTTCGTGAAGCTGCAGCGGAAGAACTGTCCGCATACGGAACTCTTTTCAACGCAAAAACAGCCCGAATGCACGGGGGCCATCGCCGACCGCAGCCTCCCCAGTGACGGTCATCGTGGCCGTATCGATGCGCATGAGGACATTGTCGAACCAGCAAGCAACGTACACATGCGCGCCCGCTGGATCGGCCGCGATCCCCTCGGGGTGATCGCCGACGGCAATGGTCTGCACGACTTTTAGGCTGCCGACGTCGATAACGCTGAGCGTGCTGGAGTACTGATTGGTGACGTACGCGTGCTGCCCGGCAAGCGCCACGGCGTAGGGCCGGTGGCCGACCGGCACGGTGCCGATCAGCTTGCCCGATGCGATGTCGATGATGCTGACGTCGTCGCTGGCGACGTTGGCCGTGTAGGCGCGCTGGCCGGCGGCATCGATGGTAATGCCGAAGGGCCGCTTGCCGACGGGGACGTTGCCAGTCCGTGCGTTGCTCGCCACGTCGATGATCGATACCGCGTCGCTGTCGCGGTCGGCGCTTAGCAAGAGACGCCCGTCCGGCGTCACCGCGAGACCCGACGGCGATTCTCCGACCGCGATCTCGGCGATCACCGTGGCGGCCGCGGGGTCGACGACGGAGACCTTATGCGTGAACCAGTCGGCGACATAGACGCGACCGTTGCTCGGATGCGCGGCGATGCCGAGGGGTGCCTCGCCCACCTTGAAGCGGCGGGCGACCTGACGCGCGGCCGCATCGACCACTACCAGCTCTTTGCTTTCGGGAGACGTGAGGTAGGCGAACTTGCCGTCGCTCGACATGGCGATGCCGGCCGGCTTGCCGCCGATGGCGATCTCGGCCAGCGGCTTCATGTCGGCAAGCGAGACGACAGTGAGCGAATCCCCCGTTTGGTTGGTGACGAAAGCCTCGCTGACCGTGGCGGGCTTCGACGTCGCCGATACGCAAGCGGCGATGCCCGTCAGCATCGCCGCCGTCAATGACAATATCAGCCGCCTGCCAGCACCCTCACGGCGGTGGCCAGCCGGCATCAGCCGCCCGCCTCGACCTTCGTCTTCAGCGCGTCAAGGCCACCGCGGTAAACACCCTTCACGGCTTTCACCGCCGCCTCGTCGCTCAACTCCGGCGGCGGATCGTTGTTCATGAAGCCGCGATAGAAGGCGCCCTTCCATTCGACCGTCGACTTGTCGCCCTCGCCTTTGACGCTGAGGCTCGAGGAATAGTTGTTCACCGGCAGGACCTTCGGGTCGACCTTGGTGATCTCGTACTTGTAGGTCTTCTTGGCCGCATCGTTTTGCAGCAGCTTCTCTTCGATAGCGCCGCCCGACGTCAGGGTGAGCGTCCGCGTTGCGTTGGCATCGTTGCCGCCGCTGCCCTTGAGCTTGGCCACGGCCGGGTGCCAGCTCATGTCCTGGAAGTTGCCGATGATGGCCCAGACCTTGTCGGCGGGTGCGCTGATTTCAACGGTCTCCGTCGCCTTCTGGCGGGTCGGGCCGTGCGCGGAAGCAAGGGTTGGGAACAGGGCCAGCGCAGCCAGCCCCAGCGCAAGAGCTCTCACCATTAGGCTTCCTCCAGTATCGGTTTTTTAGCGCCCGTCGGGCGTGACAATAGTGTCGCGCAAAGGGCTCCGCAATCGCCGCCCTCCCCGGCAAACCGCCGCATTAGCGCCGCTGTTGTTTTGGCTGGGCGTCCGTGCTTACTTGCGGCCCGCGCGGAGGAGGCAGCACCGAATGACTGCACAGGCCGAGGGTGATCGTCCGGGTGAGCACGGCGCTGCCCACACCTACGACAACGTCACCTGTCCCTTCTGCGGACTGCTGTGCGACGACTTGCAAGTCACCCGCACCGGATCGACGCTAAAGGTCAACAACGGCTGCCCGCGGGCGGTGGCTGGCTTCCAGCGCCCGCTGCCCCCGGCCAAGCCCCTGGTGCGCGAGCGTGAGGTTAGCTTCGAGGAAGCGGTTAAGACCGCCGCCGAACTCATCCGCGCCGCCAAGCTTCCGCTCTACGGCGGCATGGCTAGCGACGTCTCGGGCGCCCGCGCCGTTCTGTCCATCGCCGACCGTACCTGCGGCGTCCTCGATCATGCGCTCAGCGAGGGGCAGTACCGCAACCTCCGCGTCGTGCAGACGAGCGGCTGGATCATGTCCACACTCACCGAGGTGCGCAACCGCGCCGACCTTATCCTCATCGTCGGCACCGACGTGCACAAGCTCCATGGCCGCTTCTTCGATCGCATCGTGACGAACCCGCACACGATGTTCGAGGGCGTCGCCGACAAGCGCACCGTCGTCTTCATCGGCGAAGGCCTCGACACCTCCGCAGCGACCGGCCCGCGCATCGAAAAGGTGATCACCCTCCCCGTCGCCAAGGACCGTATCCCGGAAGTGCTCGCCGCCATATCGGCACGCGTGCGCGGCTTTGCGGTGCCGCCGCCCGAGGCTCCGGAAGCGCCGCCCGCCAAGCGGGGCGGTCTCTTCTCTTCTTTGATGCCGAGCACCAAGCCAGCCCCGGCCCCGCCGCATGAGATCGCCGGCGTCAAGTTTGCGGAGATCGATGCCGTCGCCGAAATGTGCAAGAAGGCGAAGTACGGCGTCATGGTCTGGGCACCGCCGGCGCTGAGTATGCCGCAGGCCGATCTCACCGTGCACCTGATGACCGAGGTCGTGCGCGAGCTCAATCTGCACACGCGTTTTGCCGGCCTGTCTCTCGGCGGTAACGAAGGCGCTCCCAGCGCCGCTTCAACCTGTACCTGGCAGACCGGTTTCCCGCTGCGCGTCAGCTACGCCAACGGCACGCCCGAGTACGATTCCTATCGCTACAACATCGGCCGCATGCTCACCGACGGCGAGGGTGACCTACTGCTGTGGGTCGCTTCGATCGGCACCGATATCGGACTACCGCAGACCAAGCTGCCGACCATCGTGCTCGGCACCCCCGGCGTGCGGATGGCGCAACCGCCGACAGTCTACATCCCAGTCGGCACGCCCGGCATCGACCACCGGGGCCAGATGGTTCGTTGCGATAACGTCGTATCCCTGCCCCTGAAGAATCTTGGCCGCTCGCAACTTCCGAGTGCCGCCACCGTCCTGGCCGCCATAGAAGCCGCCCTGTGAACGCGAGCCCCGCATGATGATCAAGCTGACCGGCGGCAAGGTCTACGACCCTGCCAACAACATCAACGGCGAGGTTCGCGACATCTATGTCGCCGACGGTCGCATCATTGCGCCCGCACCCGAAGCGCGCATCGACAAGGAATACGACGTCCGCGGACGCGTCGTCATGGCCGGCGCCATCGACCCGCACACGCACATCGGCGGCGGCAAGGTGACGATCGCCCGCACGCTGATGCCAGAGGATCACGAGAAAGACGAGGTTGCGCACACGGCACTGACGCGCGCCGGCACCGGCCACGCGCTGCCGTCGACGATGATCACCGGTTACCGCTACGCGGAGATGGGCTACACCGCCTGCTTCGAACCTGCCATGCTGCCCGCCAACGCACGCCAGGCGCACATGGAGCTGGCCGACACGCCGCTGCTCGACAAAGGCGCCTTTGTCATGCTCGGCAGCGACGATCTGATGCTGCGCATGATCTCGGGCAAGACCAGCTTCGAGGAGATCAAGGATTATATTGCCTGGACCATGCACGCCGCGCAGGCGATCGCGGTCAAGGTGGTCAATCCCGGCGGCATCAGTGCCTTCAAATTCAACCAGCGCAAGCTCGATCTCGACGAGAAACACGTCTACTACGGCATCACCCCGCGAGACATCATCCTGACGCTGGCGCGCGGCCTCTTGGAGCTCGGGGTCACGCATCCTCTGCACGTACACGGTTGCAACCTCGGCATCCCGGGTAACGTCGAGACGACGCTCGCTACCATCCGCGCCACGGAAGGCCTGCCGCTGCACCTGACGCACATCCAGTTTCACAGTTATGCCACCGAGGGCGACCGTCACTTCTCGTCTGGCGCCGTACAGATCGCCGATCTCCTCACCAAGTATCCGCACATCTCGATCGACGTCGGCCAGGTCATGTTCGGCCAGACGTGCACGGCCTCCGGCGACAGCATGCGCCAGTACAACGGCTCCAAGAACGCCGACCCGAAGCGTTGGGTGGTCATGGACATCGAGTGCGACGCTGGATGCGGCGTCGTTCCGTTCCGCTATCGGGATAAGAGCTACGTACACGCGCTGCAGTGGGCGATCGGCCTCGAGACGTTCCTCTTGTGCGAGGATCCCTGGCGCATCTTCCTGACGACGGACCACCCGAACGGCGCGCCGTTCTATACCTATCCGCATCTCATTCGGCTGCTCATGGACCGCGCCTTCCGTCGCGAGACGATGCAGCGGGTCAACCAGGATGCACTCAAGTATTCGACGCTGCCGATGCTCGAGCGTGAATACTCGCTCTACGAGATCGCCGTGCTGACCCGCGCCGGCCCCGCCCGCAGCCTCGGCCTCAAGGACCTCGGGCACGTCGGGCCTGGCGCGCGCGCC
Organism: Hyphomicrobium sp.; assembly: GCA_036559705.1. Lineage (GTDB taxonomy): Bacteria > Pseudomonadota > Alphaproteobacteria > Rhizobiales > Hyphomicrobiaceae > Hyphomicrobium_A. The sequence continues at coordinate 2,421 of DATBSP010000120.1, read as the reverse complement.
GACATTACCGTTTACAAGGACGACGCCAACCGCGAGACCATGTTCACGACGCCCGAGCTCGTGTTCAAGAACGGCGAGCTCATCGTGCGTGACGGCAAGGTGATCAAGGTCGTCAATGGCGCAACACACGTCGCCCGTCCCGACTACGACCGCTCCATCGAGAAGCGGCTGAAGGATTACTTCGACCGCTACCACACGGTGCGGATGGACAACTTCCGGCTCAGCGACGAGGAGATCATCGACGGCGGCCGCGGGGAGATCATCGTACAACCGACGAAGGCCAGGACGTCGTCATGAAGGTCAACGGAATAGCGATCGACGACACCTTCGCCGAGGCCTTCGGCATGAGCGCGACGGGCGTCATCATCACCGCCGACAGCATGCGGTGGGCACGCCAGGCGGCGGTGACCATGAGCGGCTTCGGCACCTCCGTCATCGGCGCCGGCGCCGAGGTCGGCATCGACCGCGAATTGAAGCCGGAGGAAACGCCGGACGGCCGCCCCGGCGTGCGTGTGCTGCTGTTCGGTTTCTCGCCCCAGGCCGTTGGCCCGCAGCTCAAGAACCGCGTCGGCCAGTGCGTGCTGACGAGCCCCGGCTCGGCCTGCTACGCCGGCGTCGAATCCGAAAAGCGCATCGGCCTTGGCCAGGGCCCGCGTTACTTCGGCGACGGATTCCAAACAGCAAAGCGCCTCGGCGACAAGCGCTACTGGCGGGTTCCGGTGATGGACGGCGAGTTCGTCATCGAGGAGACCACAGGGATCATCACAGATGCGGTCGGCGGCGGTAACTTGATAATTCTCGGCAACGACCGCGCCGGGCTGCTCGCAACGGCGGAGGGCGCCGTCGATGCCATAGGGAACGTGCCGGACGTCATCACGCCCTTCCCCGGCGGCATCGTGCGCTCAGGCTCCAAGGTCGGCTCCAAGTACAAGGGCGCAATCGCCTCGACCAACGACGCCTTCTGCCCGACGTTGCGTGGCCGCGTGAAGTCCGAACTCGGTCCCGACACCGTCGCTGTGCTCGAGATCGTCATCGATGGATTGACCTCCAAGTCGGTCGCCAACGCCATGAAGGCTGGCCTCGAGGCGGTCATCGACAGTGGCGCCGCCAAGGGCGTGACGCGCGTCACTGCCGGCAACTACGGCGGCAAGCTCGGCCAACACCACTACAAGCTGCGGGAGCTGCTGCCATGAACGGTCTCACCTTCCGCCTCAGATCGGCTCCCCAGGAACGGCTCGACCTTTCACACCTGACGCCCAAGCGGTTGTCATCTACTCCGCTAGCCGAGGTGCTGAAGCTCGTCGTCGGTACGACCAAGAGCGGCCTCACGGTCGGCGATGCGTTTGCCGTTTCCGGCAAGCCGGGTGATACGGTGAAGATCGAAGGTGCCACGGACCGCCTCGATTTCGTCGGCGCCGAACTCGATCACGGCACCATGATCGTCGAAGGCGACGCCGGCGTCAGCGCCGGCCGCAACATGCGCGGCGGGCGCCTCGACATTCGCGGCGATGCCGGTGCCCTACTCGCCTCCGGCATCAGCGGCGGGGAGGTTTTCGTCAAGGGCTCCGCCGGCAGTCAGGTCGGCGGCCTCACCCCGGGCGATAAGTTCGGCATGACCGGCGGCCTCATCGTCATTGAGGGCGACGCCGGCGACCGTGTTGGCGACCGTATGCGCCGCGGCACCATCTTCATGCGCGGCAAGTGCGGTGCCTTTGCCGGCTCGCGTATGGTCGGCGGGACGATCTGGTCCGAGCTCGGCTTCGGTACCGACCCGGGGCTGCTCCTGCGCCGCGGCACGCTTATCGGCCCGTCCGTCGAGCGGATGCCTCCAACCTTCGCCGATGCCGGAAAGCACGACCTCGTCATCCTGCGCATCCTGTCGCGCTACATGCACGCCACCCTCGGATCACGGGCACCCAAGCCACTCTCCGGCGTCGTGCGCAAGTACGCGGGCGACCTCGCTACCATCGGCAAGGGCGAGATCCTGATAACGGCCTAATCCCTTGATCCAAGGCGCAATCGTTACCTTGTAACTTACGGCTGCCGGTGGCCGTATAACGCCGGTAGCGGCCGGGCACTCCCGCTCGCGCCGTATCAGTCCCGGACCGCCGGTGCGCTGGCCAAACCGGGTCGAGGAGCTTGCGTGATCGCAATCATCATCTCAGCTTGCCTCATCAGCAACCCGAACGTGTGCAAGGACTATCGCGTCCCCCTCGCGGCGCACATCGACGCCAAGGGATGCCTGTTCGAGGCCCAGCCCCATCTGCCCAAATGGGCGGAGCAGCACCCAAATTGGGAAATCAAGCGCTGGCGCTGCGCCGCGGCCGACTACCAAGATCTCTAACTGCGCAAATCGGAATCAGGGCGCGAAGAAATTCGGTCGGGCGGCGGCGGCAAAGGCGCGGCGTGCGCGGCTGTCCA
>DATBSP010000119.1:0-65955 GCA_036559705.1 Hyphomicrobium sp. | reverse complement strand
AACGTGCTGCAGCCGCAGGGCGTCGGCGTGGTGCTCAAGGCCGAGCATTTCTGCATGACGGCGCGCGGCATCATGAAGCCGGGCACGGATCTCGTCACCAGCCGCATGCTCGGCGTGTTCCGCGACAGCGCGGTGACGCGTCAGGAATTCATGTCGATCATCGACTGATTTCAGTCGTCGTCCTCAGCCAGCTCAGTGCCGGCTTCACGAGCTTTTCCGTAGTCGACGTGCGCGAGATAGAGACCGCACGCCGCTGCCACAGGACCGCATGCCGTGCGGTCGCGCGCTTCTAGCGCCGCCGCAAGATCGCGGGGGTGCCACTTGCCCTCGCCGACCAGCTTCAGGCTGCCGACCATGGAGCGCACCTGGTTGTGCAGGAACGAGCGCGCCGACGCCTCAACGACGATTTCGTCGGCATAGCGCGACACATCCAGCCGGTCGAGCGTCCGCCAAGGCGAATTGGCCTGGCACTGCGCAGCGCGAAAGGTCGTGAAGTCATGATGCCCAAGGAGCGCCTGCGCCGCCTCGTGCATGGCGCCGGCATCCAGTATGGTTGGCAGCCACCACATGCGTTCGCGCTCGAGCGCCGGCGGGGCGCGACGGGATAAGATGCGGTAGCGGTACTGGCGCGCCGTGGCGCTGTAGCGCGCATCGAAATCGGCGGCAGCGAGCGCGCAGTCGATAACCGCCACCGGCGCCGGGCGCAAATGGAAGTTCAGCGCCTCGCGCACGCGGAACGGCTCCCAACTCTTGGAGAGATCGAAGTGGGCCACCTGCCCCAGCGCGTGCACGCCGGCATCGGTGCGGCCGGCGCCGCGAACACTCGCCGTCTCGCTGGAGAAACGCGCCAGCGCCTCCTCGAGCGCGCCCTGCACGGACGGCCCTTGCGCCTGGCGCTGCCAGCCGAGAAAGGGCGTGCCGTCGTATTCGATGGTTATGCGGTAGCGGGGCATGGAGGCCTGAAACGCCGCGCGTCACGGTGCGCGCCGCCCATCCCTAGCCGCGCAGAACTTAGCTCTCAAGCGTTGAGCGCTTGCCTCAGCGGTCGGCCTCGGGCGCGGTCTGGGCATTCTGAGAGAAACTGGCGCTACCGCCCGCACCGATATTGAGTTGCAGCGGCGTCGTGCCGTCAGGGTTGACGATGAGATGCTGCGTCGGCGGCACCGGGCGATAGACGCGCACGCCGTGCTCGATGGTAACGACAGCGCCGTAGTAGGGACGCGTCTCGATGCGCGTGGTGTGGGCTGGCTCGGCGAGCGCCGCCGGCGCCAGCAAGCTGGCCAGGAGAAGAAGGGGGAAACGCATTGAGCAGCTCCATGGAACGCCATGAGAAACTTAATGAAATTTAAAGGCGCAATAGGTGCCCCACGTCAACTCCGGAAAGGCGACAGGGCTAATTGGTCAGAGCTGTGTGTCGCGCGGCAGCGGGAAGCCGCGCATGACCTCGGCGGCCGGAATCGGCTTCTTGCCGGCCCGCTGCAGCTCGATGAGCCGCACGGCGCCGGAGCCGCAGGCCACAGTCAGCTTGTCGTCGAGCACCGCGCCCGGCGTACCGCTGCCCTCGACAACATTGGCGCGCAACACTTTGATGCGTTCACGCTTGCCTTCCGCCCCTGCCTCAAACCAGGCGCCGGGAAACGGCGACAGAGCGCGAATGAGGTTGTGCACGGCGCGCGCGTGCTGAGCGAAATCGATGCGCGCCTCGGCCTTGTCGATCTTCCTGGCGTAGGTGACGCCGTCAGCCGCCTGTGGCGTGCAATCGAGGGAGCCGCGTTCCAGCGCCGATAGTGCGCGCACCATGAGAGAAGCGCCGCGTTGCGCCAGCACGTCGTGCAGCTCACCGGCGGTTTGATCGGCGCCGATAGCCACCTGCTCGGCGAGGCACACGGGACCCGTGTCGAGCCCCTGCTGCATGCGCATCGCCATCACCGCGGTCTCCGAATCGCCGGCCATAATGGCGCGCTGAATGGGAGCGGCGCCGCGCCAGCGCGGCAGCTTGGAGGCATGTAGGTTGAAGCAGCCGAGGCGGGGCGCGGTGAGCACCGGCGCCGGGAGCAGCAAGCCGTAGGCAACGACCACCGCGGCATCGGCGGCATGCGCAGCGAACGCTGCCTGCGCATCGACGCTCTTGAAGTCGTCCGGCGTCAGCACCGGAATGCCGGCGGTCTCGGCGAACGTCTGTACCGGCGACTTGCGCTCGGCCATGCCGCGCCCGGCGGCGCGCGCCGGCTGCGAATAGGCGGCGACGACGTGGTGCCCGGCGCCGACGATCTCCGCCAATGTGGGCACGGCGAAGTCCGGCGTTCCCATGAAAACGATGCGGAGGGACATAGCTATATCGGCCGGGATTTGAGGAGATCGGCACGCGGGCTCAGGTGGTCGCCCGCGCCTGCTTCTTGAACTTGCGTACCACCATGTCGCGCTTCAGCGGAGAAAGAAAGTCGATGATCAGCTTGCCGTCGAGGTGGTTGATCTCATGCTGAATGGCGGTCGCCAGAAGGCCCTCGGCCTCCAACTCTCGCTGTTCGCCCTTCCGGTCGGTGTATCGCAGGGTCAGGCTTGCCGGGCGCTCGATCTCGATGCGGAAGTCCGGGATCGACAGGCAGCCTTCCTCGTGCAGCCGCGTCTGCGAGCTGAGAGCCACGATCTCCGGATTGATCAGCACCAGCGGCTGCGGCTTCTCGTCCTCGTCAGCGACATCGAGCACGACCAGGCGGCGCGGCACGCCGACCTGAATGGCGGCCAGCCCGACGCCCGGCGCCGAGTACATCGTCTCCAGCATGTCGTCGGCCAGCCGGCGCAGCTCGTCGTTGACGCCCTCGACGGGCGTCGAGAGCTTGCGCAGCACGGGATCCGGAAGGGTGATGATGGGCAGCTTTGCCATGCTGCTGAAATAGGAAAGTACGGCAGTGCGGTCAATCGCGCCGGCGCGTGGCACCACCGTTCAGTGTCGCCCGTCGTCGAGGCGGATCAATCCGGCGCGTCGTTTTTACCGCCGGGTGAGGCGATCGACGGTGCCGCGACGCCCGTCTCTCCCTGATCCGTCGTCTGGCTTTCATCCGTGGGGTAGTTGGCGTTGGGATCGACAACGCCGTCTGGCGGATCGGGTGCCGCGTTGGGATCGGGCGGCTCGGCCGCCATGCCGGGGTCGGTCGGCGGTGGATCGACGGCATATCCGGGAGCGGCAACCGCGAACGGCAGCAGGCTGATCAGCGCGAGGACCAGCAGCGGTTTCTTGGTCATGGTTCCTCCTTGGTCGCCGCGGCCACCACCGAGGGTCTGTCGCGGGAATCAGCACCGGAGGCGATTCCGGCCGGGGAAGTGAGCGGATTTGAGGCGGGCGGTCGACTGGCACGTTACCGACCCACTGTGCAGCGCCGCAATAATTGGTAACATATAAGGCGGGTCGCAGGTTTGTCGGGAAGGCAGCCGCTGTGCTCTCGGATGCATCGAGTTTCATCGTTGGTTGGCAGGAGTGGATCGCGCTGCCCGAGCTTGGCTTGCCGGCGCTGAAGGCCAAGATCGACACCGGTGCCAAGACCTCCGCGCTCCATACGCATTTGATAGAGCCCTATGGGACGGCCAAGCGGCCGAGAGTACGCTTCTCGGTGCGCCCAAGTAAGGCCGGCGACCTCGAGATTGCGGCCAGCGCCGATGTCGTCGACCGGCGCGAGGTGATCAGTTCGAACGGCGTGCCCGAGCTGCGCTACGTCATCATGACTGCGCTCAGTATTGCCGGGCGCCAATGGCCCATCGAGGTGACGCTTACCAACCGCGAGCGCATGACCTACCGCATGCTGATCGGACGGCAGGCGATCCGCGCCGACATGCTCGTCGACTGTGCCGCCACGTTCCGCCAGCCGCGACTGAGCTACCGGCTGTACGCCAGCCATTGACCGCTACTCGAGCCGCAGGATGTCCAGCAGCGATCGCTTTACCGAGGCCGCCGTGCGGAAGCGTTCGGCCTTGGCGCGGCTGGCGCGTGCCATGGCCGGGATGAGATCGGGGCGTTTGAGATAGCTCTCCATCGCCTCGGCGAGCGCCTCGGCGTCGCGCGGCGCCACAAGGCAGCCGTTGACGCGTTCATCGACCGTATCGCGGCAGCCGGCGATATTGGTCGTCAGTATCGGTCGCCCGGCGGCCATCGCCTGCAGCACCGGCTGCGGCATGCCTTCAACGCACGAGGGATAGACGAAGACGTGGCAAGCCCCTAGTGCATCTGGATGATCGGCGGCGGCGCCGAGATGCTCGACGTCGGCGAATTGCGCCAGCTCAGCGCATGTTACGGCGGCAGCACCCTCGGCGGGCAAGCTGGCAAATAGGAATCGCGAGCTGGGGGCATGCTGGCGCACTGCCGCCGCCGCCGCGCAGTAGTCGAGAACGCCACGGCGCCTCTCGAGGCTGGCGATCATCAAGAATACCAGCCCCTGCCCGAGCGCCGGCAGCGGCAGAACCGATTGGCTGTCGAGATCGACGCCGGCCCCCGGAATAATCGCGACCGGCAATGCCTCGGGAACGACTCCTAGCTTCTTGAGCAGCGCCAAATCGTCGCGATTGTGGAACACGGCCTCATCCGCCGTGCGCAACGCCTGGCCATAGCGCCAGGCCGGCATCTCGCTGGCGGCCAGCGCGCCGCTGAAGCGATGTTCCGGCAGCGCGTCGACGATGAGCACGATACGCTCGGCGTCGGCACTCTTTGCCGCCAGCGCGCCGTAGACCATGATCTTGGCACCGTAGGCGACGACAACGTGCGGCTCCCAGTCGGTCAGCGTCTGCTTGAGGCCGCCGATCGCTTTCCAGTCGGCGAATAGCTTCAGCCCGCTCGTCTCGGGCGTGAAAACGGCGTGCTCGACGCCAAGCTCGTCCAACGCTCGCACGTCGGCGCTACTGAATTCCGGCGCCACGACAAGGACTTGATGGCCGCGAGCCATGGCCTCGCCGAACAGCACGTCGCGCAGCAGCTGCAGCGGCGCACCAGGCGGGCAAACGAAGGCGATCCGTTGCACTCTTGCCGTGGACGTGACCGCGGGCACGGCCATGTCAGTGCAGCGTCCGGGATGGCGGCGTCCAGGCGGCGAGCGGAGCTTCCTCGCTCGACGGCAGCGTGGGGTTCGCTTGATAACCCTCGACGTTGCGCATGAGCACGGCCTGCATCGTCTCAAGGTCACGCTCGTTCATCGCCGCCTGTAAGATCTCGAGCTCGCGTTCGAGCTCCTCGGAGGGAAGGAACGGTTCGTCTGATCGCCAAATGCGCGGATGCTCGGTCGCCCTGGTATTGGCACCGATGAGCAGCTCCTCGTAAAGCTTCTCGCCAGAGCGCAGGCCGGTATAGGCGATGGCGATATCGCCGTCGGGGTTGTCGGCGGTTCTGACGTCGAAGCCGGAAAGCCGCACCATCAGCCGCGCGAGGTCGTCGATGCGCACCGGCTCACCCATGTCGAGCACGAACACGTCGCCGCCCTCGGCCATGGCGCCCGCCTGAATGACGAGCTCTGCCGCCTCGGGTATCGACATGAAGTAGCGAATAATCTCGGGGTGCGTGACCGTCACGGGTCCGCCGGCGAGGATCTGCCGGCGGAATTTCTTGACGACCGATCCTGAGCTGTCGAGCACGTTGCCGAAGCGGACCATGGTGAAGACGGTGGAGCTGCCGTTGGCCGCGGCCGCTTGCAGCACCAGCTCCGCCAGACGCTTGCTGGCGCCCATGATGTTGGTCGGGCGCACCGCCTTGTCGGTGGAGATGAGCACGACCAGCTCGACCCCCGCGGTCTTAGAACATTCGGCCAGCGCCGCAGTGCCGAAGGTGTTGTTGCGCAGCCCGCAGACCGCGTTCTGTTCGACGATCGGCACGTGCTTATAGGCCGCCGCGTGATAGATCACCTCAACCGCATTGCCGACAATCGTTTCGCGCAGCTGTGCCACGTCAAGCACCGAGCCCAGCACGCCGATGATCTCGGGCCGATGCACATCGGGCCGCATAGTCTTGATGAACTCGGTGATCTCGTCCTCGATCTTGTAGAGGGCGGCTTCTGAAATATCGAACAGCACGATGCGGCGCGGCCCCTGCTTCAAAAGCTGGCGCACCAGCTCCGAGCCGATGGAGCCCCCGGCCCCCGTGATAAGTATGGATTTGCCGCGCGACTTGCGCGCCAAGAGGTCGACGTTGGGAGGCACCTTGTCACGGCCAAGCAGGTCGTTGACCTCGACGGGGCGCAGATCGGTAACGCTGACGCGCCCCGAGGCGATATCTTCCACCGCCGGCAGCACCTTCACCTCGACCGGCTGGTCCTGAAGGTCCTTGAGGATGCGGCGACGCTCGCGCCGCCGATCGTCGGGCAGGGCGACGAGGATTTCCTTCGCCTGATGACGCTCGATGAGCAACGGCAGCTTGTCGGGGTGGTGCACCTTGATGCCGGCAACGTACTGCCGCCATAGCGAGGGCTCGGTGTCCACGAAGGCGACGGCGGTGCGATTGTAGCCGCGTCGCAGCGCTTCGAGCAGTTGCACGCCGAGCTGCCCCGCGCCGAAGATGATGACCGGCGTCCGCTCGACGTTGGTCGGCAACTCGGACAGACGAATGCCGGCGCTCTCGAGCATCATGGCCGCGACCTCGCGGCTACCCGCGATGAGCAGCGTCGCAAGGACGCCGTAGCCGAGCACGACCGAGCGCGGAATGCCGAGCTGGCCGGACATGAGCACGACCAGAGACCAGATCAGCACGGAGAGCCAGATGCAGCCGATGATGCGCGTATGGCCGCGGTAGCCGAGATAACGCGTGACGAAACGATAGAGCCCCGACAGCGTGAACGTGACAACGGTGAGCACCGGCCCGCTGATGAGCACGAGGGCGGTGACCCAGTCGGGCGGGATGTAGGTCGTGTTGTAGCGAATGGAGATCGAGATCCATAGCGCCAGGCTGAGGAGCAGGAAGTCGAGCGCGACAAGGATGAGGCGCTTGTTGAGGCGCGGCAACTCGAGCAGCCGCGAGCGCCACTCGGCCGAAACCGGATGTTGCCGACGATCCTCGGTCATAATGCCTCTGGTGCGCGCCAACGAACAATGGCGACGGGTGAACAACCGCTCTTAACCGTGCCCGGTAGGATCATAACAGAACAAAAAAGGTTGTATTGGGCCCGTTGCCCAACTTTCAGGCGGTTACCATCGCTTTTTCAGTAAGCCGTCCCGTGCGACAGCGCTTTTTGCCTGTCGCCTAGCCTGAATATCTCGACGCCGACTCTACATGCGGCGACGGGATTTGATGGCCGCCGCCAGCGTGCCTTCGTCGAGGTAGTCGAGTTCGCCGCCGATGGGAACCCCCTGGGCGAGGCGGGAGACAACGATGCCGGTCGGCGCCAGTTGCTCGGTGAGATAGTGGGCCGTCGACTGACCATCGACCGTAGCGTTGAGTGCGAGCACGATCTCCTGCGCCTCCCCGCCGGCGGCGCGCTCGATGAGCCGCGCAATGTTGAGGCGGTCGGGTCCGATACCGTCGAGCGGCGACAGGTGTCCGCCCAGCACATGGTAAAGTCCGTTGACGACGCCGGCCCGCTCCAACGCCCAAAGGTCGCCGATCTCTTCGACCACGATGATCATCGAGCGATCGCGGCGCGGATCCCGACAAAGGCTGCACGGCGATACCGTGTCGAGGTTGCCGCAGCTCGGGCACTCGACAATCTTCTCGACCGCGTTGGCAAGCGCTTCGGCAAGTGGCACGAGCAGATCGTTGCGCCGCTTGATGAGCGCCAGTGCCGCTTTGCGGGCCGAGCGGGGCCCGAGGCCCGGCAGCCGTCCAAGCAGCTGCACGACGCGTTCGATTTCAGGTCCGGAGACTTTGCGTGTCATCCCGCTGAGTACAAGTTGGGGCGGCCGATTGAGCCGCAGCGCGTCATACAGGTGCCGCGCTTATGCACTAATTTCCAATGCGCCGGTACCTTTGGTTTAACCCCCCTTTGCGTTAAGTTGTCCCCCACACACAAGAAGGGGTTCACCCTCTTCCATGGGAGGACATGTATGCAGCTCATCATAAAACCGGAAACGCCCAGTGCGGCGCTTGCTCGCGTCGGGCAAAACATCAAAATCCGCACCCGCTATGACAATTTCATCGGTGGCCAGTGGGTGCCGCCGACGCAAGGCCGCTACTTCGAGAACCGCACGCCGATCAGCGGCGAGCTCGTTTGCGAGATTGCCCGCTCGACTGCTGAGGACATCGAGAAGGCGCTCGACGCCGCGCACGCCGCGGCCGATGCCTGGGGCAAGACGGCTCCTGCCGCCCGCGCCGCCCTCCTCTTCAAGATCGCCGACCGCATGGAAGCCAATCTTCCGGGCCTTGCCACTGTCGAGACGATCGACAATGGCAAGCCCATCCGCGAGACGATGGCCGCCGACCTGCCACTCGCCGTCGATCACTTCCGTTATTTCGCCAGCTGTATCCGCGCGCAGGAGGGCTCGCTCTCGGAGATCGACGAGACGACCATCGCCTACCACTTCCACGAGCCACTCGGCGTCGTCGGTCAGATCATCCCGTGGAACTTCCCCATCCTCATGGCGGTGTGGAAACTCGCCCCCGCCCTCGCCGCCGGCAACTGCGTGGTCTTGAAGCCAGCCGAGCAAACGCCATTCAGCATCATGGTGCTGATGGATCTCATCGGCGACCTGCTGCCACCGGGCGTGCTCAACGTCGTCAATGGTTTCGGCGTCGAAGCCGGCAAGCCGCTCGCTTCCAACCCACGCATCGCCAAGATCGCCTTCACCGGCGAGACGACGACCGGGCGGCTGATCATGCAGTATGCCGCGGAGAACATCATTCCGGTGACGTTGGAGCTCGGCGGCAAATCGCCGAACGTTTTCTTTGCCGACGTATACAACGAGGATGACGCGTTCTTCGACAAGGCGCTCGAAGGCTTCACCATGTTCGCCCTCAACCAGGGCGAGGTGTGCACCTGTCCCTCGCGCGCGCTCGTGCAAGAGAGCATCTACGACGCGTTCATGGAGCGCGCCGTCGAGCGCGTGAAGAAGGTCGTACAGGGCAGCCCGCTCGACCCCAACACCATGATCGGCGCGCAGGCCTCTTCCGACCAGCTCGAGAAAATCCTCGCCTACATCAACATCGGCCAGGGTGAAGGCGCCAAGGTACTGACCGGCGGCAAGCGGGCGCAGATCGGCTCAGGCTTCGAGAACGGCTACTACGTCGAGCCGACGGTGCTCGAGGGGCACAACAAGATGCGCGTCTTCCAGGAGGAGATCTTCGGGCCGGTGCTCGCCGTCACGAAGTTCAAGACCGAGGCGGAAGCGCTGGCCCTGGCCAACGACACACTTTACGGTCTCGGTGCCGGCGTGTGGTCGCGCGATGGCAACACCGCCTACCGCATGGGCCGCGGCATCAAGGCGGGGCGCGTGTGGACGAACTGCTACCATCTCTATCCCGCCCACGCGGCGTTCGGTGGCTACAAGCAATCGGGTATTGGGCGCGAGACGCACAAGATGATGCTCGACCACTACCAGCAGACGAAGAACATGCTGGTCAGCTACAGCCCGAAGGCACTCGGCTTCTTCTGATGCCGGCAGCAAGGGTCAACCGAAGCTAGTTGTGCTTCGAGCAGCGCGGCCTGTGGCCGCGCTGCTTCGCCCTAGGAGATCGCGATGGTTCAGCGCGTCACGGTGACAGCGACAGCCCAGGCGTTGATCGACAAGCTCGCCGCCCACCATGGGCCATTGCTGTTCCACCAATCCGGCGGCTGCTGCGACGGCAGCGCGCCGATGTGCTACCCGCGCGGCGATTTCCGCATCGGCCAGCGCGACGTGTACCTGGGCGAGATCGCCGGATGCCCGTTCTATATTTCAGGGCCGCAGTTCGAGTATTGGCAGCACACGCATCTCATTATCGACGCAGTGCCGGGACGCGGCTCAGGCTTCTCCATCGAGGCGCCGGAGGGGATGCGCTTCCTCACTCGCTCGCGCGTGTTCACCGACGCGGAGAACGACGAGCTGGAGCGCATGGGGGCGCCTCCGCGTGGACCCGAAGCTATGCACCCTGCATTTACTGAAAATTCCCCGTAAGAGACCGTAGCGGGCGACAGCGGCGTTCGGTATCTGCATTCGATAAAACTGTAGAAATCGAAAACGCGAATAAATAACGCGTGTACGGCATTTTACGCGCCGGTTTTCACACCGCGGAGACACCCGCGTTGTCTCGGGCGGCGCGTCGAAATGGGTTCCATAACGCAGACCATTGGTCCGACGCCGCCGCACCCGCGCGTGCTTGGCTGGGTTGGCACCACCGCCTTGGCCATGGGCGGCAGCAACCAGATGATTTTCATCATCACGGCGCTGTTCGTCGGTCAGGGCGACATCCTCGGCCAAGGTAGCGCGGCGGTACCGCTGCTCATCGTCGGCGTTCTGCTGGGTTGGGCCCCAGCGCCGGCTTGGACCGAGCTGGTGCTCATGTGGCCCAACCGCTTCGGCGGTATCGCGGCGGCCTGCGTGGAAGCGTTCCGTCCTTACAACCCCGTCCTCGCGTCGCTGACCGACACTTGCTACTGGTGGGGCTGGATCCCGACCTGCGGCCTGACCGCGCTCCTTTCAGCTGCGGCGCTGCAGCACTGGTATTTCCGCTGCCGATCACCGACTACGCCTCCTTCACCCATGGCGTCGTCACCCTGCACCCCGCCGCCAAGGCTGGATAAGCAATTGTAGCGCTGTTCCGCTGCGGCGTGTGGCCCCGCGGCACTAGGAATCGGATGCAATCACAACGACATTCCGCCGGTGCCGTCGGGATCTGGATCAGCCACCGTCGGCTTCGGCTCAACTCGTCTAGGCCAGCGCGCAAAATGCAGCCCGCCCACCTCGCCCTAGCCGCCCTGCTCTGTCTCTGCAGCGGAGGTATTGCATTCGCTCAGGACGATCCTCCGGCTAAGGTAGAGGATGATGCCGCCATCCAGGCCAATGACGGGGCCGATGCTGCAACCGTTGAAGGCGCTGAGCCTTCGCGTCCGGCAGCGGTTCAGAAATCGGCGCCGTTCGTGCAGTTGCCCGGCCGCTGGGTCGGCGAGGGCCGCATCGGCCTCAAGGACGGCAAGACCGAAAAGGTGCAATGCCGTGCCACCTACTTCGTCAATGTGGCCGGCAACGAGCTGAAGCAGAACGTTCGCTGCGCCTCGGCCAGCGGCAAGATCGAGGTGAAGAGCCTCGTCAACGCCAACAAGGACGGTAGGCTCAGCGGCACGTGGAACGAGCTCGTCTACAACCTCGGCGGCGAGATGACTGGCGAGGTGACCGAGCGCGGCCTGCGCATCGTCGTACGCGCCGGAGACCTGACGGCCAATATGGACGTCATCGTCATGAACGACCGGCAGATCGTGGAGATCCAATTCTTCAACAGCACGCTGCGCGGACTGACGCTTATCCTCAAGAAGGGCTGAGGTGGGCCGCGCGCGTTGAGCGATCAGCGACGTCCGAACAGCTTCTCGATGTCGGCAAGCTTCAGCTCGACATAGGTCGGCCGGCCATGGTTGCACTGCCCTGAATAGGGCGTCGCCTCCATGTCGCGTAGAAGCGCATTCATCTCATCGGGTGTCAGCCGCCGTCCCGAGCGCACGCTACCGTGGCAGGCGATGGTCGCGCAAATGGACAGCAGCCGATCCTTCAAAGCCGTGCTCGTGCCCTCGTACACGATGTCAGCGGCGAGATCCCTGACGAGACCGGAGACGTCGCCATCGCCGAACAGCGCCGGCACCTCGCGCACGATGACCGACCCGGCGCCGAAGGCCTCGAGCACGAGACCGAGCTCGGTCAGCTCGTCGGCTTTCTCAGCAAGCGCTGCCGCCTCGTCGCCTTCGAGATCGACGACGACGGGAACCAACATCCCCTGCCGCGCCACGCCACCGTCGGCCAGCATCCCCTTTAGGCGCTCATAGACGAGGCGCTCATGCGCCGCGTGCTGGTCGACGATGATCACGCCATTGCGCGTCTGAGCGACGATGTAGTTCTCGTGAAGCTGCGCGCGGGCGGCGCCCAGCGGGCGGTCCTGCAGCGCCTCAGCGGCGGGCGCCGTGAAGGCGCGGGCGTCCGCGCTCGGACCAGCCATAACGTCGAGCGGCGCCTGCATCGCCTCGGCCAGACCAAACACCGCCGAGCCGCGCGGCGTGGCGAAGTAACCGCTTCGAGGCCGCTCGAACGGCACAGCGTTAGGGCGCAGCTCCTCCAGTGCCGACGCGCCATTGGCAGCGGAAGCGCGGTGCCCGGCGGCATGCAGCGTGGCGGCCAGCGCGTTGACGAGCAGAGCCCGGACGCGCCCCGAATCGCGGAAGCGCACCTCGACCTTGGCCGGATGCACGTTGACGTCGACCTCCACCGGCGCCAGCGACACAAACAGCGCCAGCAGGGGATGGCGACCGCGCGGGATGAGATCGCCGTAGGCGGCGCGCACGGCGCCGATCAGCAGCTTGTCCCTCACCGGGCGACCGTTGACGAACAGGAACTGCTGCGCGACGTCGGGCCGGTGCAGGGTCGGCAGCCCGGCAAAGCCCGAGACAGACACGCCGTCGCGTTCGCCGGACACCGGCACCGCGTCATCCATGAACGCGCGGCCCATGATACGCCCGAGGCGCTGCAACAAGCCGTCGGCGCCAACCGCCTCACGCGGGAAGCGCAAGCCCTGGCGCTCGCCCGTCGTCAAGGTGAAGCCCACCTGCGGGTGCGCCATGGCAAGGCGCTTGACCACCTCGGTGACGGCCTGGTTCTCGGCCCGCTCGGATTTGAGGAACTTGAGGCGCGCGGGGACGCTCGAAAAAAGCTCGCGCACCTCGACACACGTGCCGGCATTGCCAGCCGCCGGCTTCACCGCACCCTTGGCGCCACGGTCGACGGTGAGGGCGAAGGCTTCCCCGGCGGCTCGCGCGCGCGAAAGGATGGTGAGCCGGGCGATCGAGCCGATGGAGGGCAGCGCCTCGCCGCGAAAGCCTAGGGTGCGAATGGCGAACAGGTCTTCCTCCGACAGCTTCGAGGTGGCGTGACGCTCGACTGCCAGCGTCAGATCCTCGGGCGGCATGCCGCCACCGTCGTCGATGACGCGAATGAGCGAAAGGCCGCCGGAAGCGGTAACCACCTCGATCTCACCGGCGCCGGCGTCGAGCGCATTCTCGACCAGCTCCTTGACGACGCTGGCCGGTCGCTCGACTACCTCGCCTGCGGCGATGCGGTTGATCGTCTCCGGCGAAAGTTGGCGGATCGGCATCCGTTCGTCTCCCTGCGAACGGGGAGGCTAGCGCATCGTGCGATTCGCTACGACGCGCCGCGGCGACCGGGTTGCAGGCGCCTGTGTACTAATGTCCGAGGCAAACCTGAGGGTTGCGGCGCGACGCACAGCGGCAACGCTGCTATGGGATGTGCGCAATTTGTCCACATTGCGGAATGACTTGCCCCAGCGCTGATGGCAGGCGCCAACGCCGAACAGTGAACCTTGTGGAGCGAGTGATGCGGCTCGACGCGATTGCGATCGGATTGAACCCACCCCTCGATATCAATGTCGTCATCGAGGTTCCGGTGGGCGGGGAGCCCATCAAATACGAGCTGGACAAGGCTTCCGGCACGCTGGTCGTCGATCGCTTTCTCTACACGCCGATGCGCTACCCGGGGAACTACGGATTCGTCCCGCACACCCTCTCGCTCGACGGCGATCCGATCGACGTGCTCGTCTGCAACACACGTGCGATCGTGCCTGGCGCCGTCATCAACTGCCGGCCGGTGGGCGTGCTAGTCATGCAAGACGAGGGTGGCGGTGACGAAAAAGTCATCGCAGTGCCGAGCAGCAAAACGACGATGCGCTACGACAAAGTGGCGAACTACACCGATCTGCCGCAGATCACGGTGCAGCAGATCGAGCACTTCTTCGGCCACTACAAGGATCTCGAACCGGGCAAGTGGGCGAAGATCGACCACATCGGCGACTCGGACGAAGCGCGCCGGCTCATCACCGAAGCGATCGATCGCGCCAAGAAATCGAACCGCTAGGCCTAGCCCTTTTTCGCCTGCTGCAGCGTCGGCTTGCCGACGATGGTGACGATAAGGTTCTGCGTGTCGAGCAGGCGCTTGGCCACCCGCTTCAAGTCGTCGAGCGTCACTGCCGCGATCATGGTGTTGCGGTTGTCGACGTACTCCGGCCCGAAGCCGTCCATGCGCAAGCCAAGCAGCTGCGAGGCGATCTTGGCGTTGGTGTCGAAGCGCAGCGGATATGAGCCGATCAGGTAGCTTTTAGCGTTGTCGAGGTCTACCTGCTTCACGTCGCCGTCCGCCATCTTCTTCAGCTCTTCGCGGATGATGTCGAGCGACTGCCCCATCATGTCGTTGCGCGTTGCGACGCCACCCGAAAAGATCGAGGTGTGCTGGTAGGGGTAGACGTAGGTGTAGACCGAGTAGGCGAGGCCGCGCTTTTCGCGTACCTCCTCCATCAGCTTGGAAGCGAACCCGCCGCCGCCGAGAATTTGGTTCAGGACGAACGCCGGCATGAAATCCGGGTCCTTTCGTGGCATGGCGCCCATGCCGAAGACGGCGACCGACTGCGGCACGTTCATGTCGACGACGGTCTGGCTTCCACCTTGGACGGGGCTGGTCTTCGATACCGGCGTCAGCTCCGCCTTGGCCGGCAGGTCGCCGAACACCTCATCGAGCAACTTGCCGAGCTGCTCGGGGGTGATGTCGCCGACCACGACCACCTTCAGCGTGTCCTTGGCAAACACGCGCTTTCGGTAGCTCTCGAGATCGGCACCGGTGACCTTGCCGATGGTCCCCTCGGTACCGTTGGCGGGGCGCGCATAGGGATGACCAGCAAAGGCGACGGCGTACCACTGGTTCTGCGCCACTTTATCGGGGTCGCGCGCAGCGTAAACGAGCGAAGCCAGGAGCTGTTGGCGGATGCGCTCCACCGCGTCGTCATCAAAGCGCGGCTTTGTCAGCGCGAGCTTTAATAGCTTTGCCGCCTCGTCGCGGTTCTCGGTGAGCGTCTCGAAGTTGCCGTAGAAGGCGTCCTTGGCCTCCTCGTAGTTCATGCGCATGGAGAGATCCTCCATGCGCTCCTGGAAGTCGCGCGACTTGAGATCGCCAGCGCCCTCATCGAGCATGGCAGTGACGAAGTTGGCGAGACCTTCCTTGCCGGTGGGGTCTTGAGAGCTGCCGCCCTCGAAGGCAAAGCGCATGGCCAACATCGGCACCGCGTGCTCTTCAACAAGCCAGGCCTCTATGCCGCCTGGGCTCTTCACGGTTTGGATTTTCATGGCATTTGCGGGCAAGCTGAAGGTGGTGAGGATGGCCACGGCAAGCGCGGCGAGCGACGCTGCGATTGCCGTCGGGCGGAAAGCGACGTGGGGAGACCCTGAGCGCAGAGCGCGGGCTGCGACCATATCATAGCCTTTTCGCATGATGGGCATTACGACCGCGTGTGTGCGACGGGCTGCTCGACGTGCTCGCCGGCATCGTTAGGGTCGTCCGGCTCGGGCAGCAGCCAGCCGGTCACCGAATGGCGCGCGTCGAGATAGTTGTCTGCCGCCTTCTTGATGTCGTCGGTGGTGACTTTGGCGATCGCCGCCGGCCAGCCTTCGACGTCGGCGGGCGAGCGGCCGATGGCGACGGCCCAGCCGTAGCGCCGCGCGAGGTTCGCCTGGTTGTCGCTTTCGTAGATGTAGTCGGCCAGCAACGACTTCTTGGCGCGTTCGAGCTCGAGCTGCGTCACGCCGTTCTTGCGCATGTCGGCCAGCACGCCATCAACCGCGGCCTCGACCGGCGTAAGGTCGTTGCCATTGCTCGAAACCGCGTAAAGCGAGATGGCGCCCGAGTCGAGGCTGTAGCCCGAGTAGTCGCCGCCGGTCGTCGCCGCGACCTTGTCCTCTACGACGAGCTTGCGATAGAGGCGGCTGGTCGAGCCGTCGGCGAGGATCTTCATTAAGAGGTCGAGTGCTTCGGCCTCGCCCGGCTTTGCCGTCACATACCCCGGCACGATGTAGTAGCGGTGGAACGAGGCATTGCCGGCGCGCGGATCCTTGAGCGTAAGGCGGCGCGCGGCGATGTGCGGCGGCTCCTGCGGGCGCGACCGAGTTTCAACCTCCGGATTTGCCGGGATCTTGCCGTAGGTCGCTTCGGCGAGGCGCTTCACTTCATCGACCGTCACGTCGCCGGCAACCACGAGAATGGCATTGTTGGGCGCGTAGTAGCGCTTGTAGAAGCGCAGCGCATCCTCGCGCGACAGCTTCGCCATCTCGTGCTCCCAGCCGATGACGGGGACGCCATACGGGTGCGAAAGATACAGCGCGGCGTTCATCTGCTCGTCGAGCCGCGCGCCTGGGTTGTTCTCGATGCGGGAGCGGCGTTCCTCGATGATCACTTGCCGCTCCGTGGCGACCTCATCGTTGGTGAGGCGCAGGTGCGTCATGCGGTCGGCCTCCATCCCCATCAGGGTAGCGAGCTGCTCCTTGGCGATGCGCTGATGGTAGGCGGTGACATCCTGACCGGTGAAGGCGTTGTCCTGGCCGCCGAGCTTGGAGATGATCTTGGAGAAGTCGCCGACGGCGATCTTGTCGGTCGACTTGAACATCAAGTGCTCGAGGAAGTGCGCTATGCCGGAGACGCCCTTGGGCTCGTCGGCGGCGCCGACCTTGTACCAAACCATGTGCGTGACGACAGGGGCGCGGTGATCGGGGATCACCACGACGTCCATGCCGTTAGAGAGCTTGAACTCGGAGGCGCGCGGTTCGGCGGAGGCAGTCTGTGGTGCGAAAGCGAGCATGAGTGTGGCCATTGCTAGGAGTGTGAGACGGCTGACGCCGGGCTTTAGCATCGATTGAACCCCGATTGGATCCGGAGGAATGGCCGGAGTAAACCGCTATCGCAGCCGGCTCGGCGAAACCGCGCGTTGGCTGTCATCTTCGGGTTCGCACCCCCCTTGTCAAATGACATCGTGTTCATCTGCGCTGAGCCCGCCGGCACGCCGAGTAGGTGCCCTCCGGCGACCGATGAGACGTCGATTGGCGACCGATCTGGCCGCTTGAACGGCCCGCGTCCGTCGCCCATATGTTCTCTGCAATTCCAGCGCCCGCACTTGAGGGGCTGGACCGGCGGAGGCCAGGGGTTAAGAGGCTCCGAAAGGAAAGTTCCAAGTTGAAGGTCGCTTAAGGAAGGACTTTCGAAACGATGTCCCGGATTTCCCTACTCTCGAGCCCGCTGCTCTTGGGATTCGAGGAGATCGAGCGCCTGATCGACCGTGCCAACAAAGGGTCGGGCGACGGTTATCCCCCGTATAACGTCGAGCGAATCGATGCTGTCAACGGCGAGGGCGAGACTCTGCGTATCACGCTCGCGGTCGCCGGCTTCACGCGCGACCAACTCGAGGTCACACTCGCCGACAGCCAGCTCATCGTGCGTGGCAAGCAGGCTGATGAAAAATCGCGTACGTATCTCTACCGCGGCATCGCTGCGCGACAATTTACGCGCACGTTCGTGCTAGCTGAGGGAATCGAGGTAAAGTCTGCGGACCTGTCCGATGGACTGCTCGCCATCGACCTGAAGCGCCTGGAGCCCGAACGCCTGGTGCGGACGATCGAGATAAGCGACAGAAAATAAGATGCGACAACGTTGCATCGAGACAGCCACATCGCGCGTTTTAGCGGTGGGCGCAGATCCGGAATGCCGATACGCTCTACGCCAGCTTTGGTTGGCGGCGCACCGGACCCGGCTTGCAGAAGGAGTTGCGTCATGACCGAAGCCGAAAAAAACTTAGATCCGCGTAATGTCATGACAGAGCACGAGCTTGCCACTCTCGGTGGAGGCGTCGTCGCCTACATCAAGACGCTCACCGCCGACGAAGCGAGCCGCATGTTCCCCGCAATCGAGGGGCTGCCGAAAGGAATCAACCTGTTCTCGTTGCATGCGGCCGACGGCACCCCTTTGGCGCTTACCGACACACGGCAGGCCGCGATTGGCCATGCGATCGACGACGACTTGGAGATCGCCAGCGTGCACTGAGTGCATGGCATCGCAGGCCAGCTACCCAAGATGAGGCTCCGGCGAACACGCCGGAGCCTTTGTCGTCTAAGGAGCCGGCTATGCGCGGTAGTGGGCGAACTGTCCACGCGGGCGGAAGCGTTCGAGGTACGTCGGCACGATCGCCGCCACGCCGTGCGGGGCGGTAACGCCCAGCTCCGCCAACGTGCGCCCTTCGCTGTTAGCTGCCGCGCTGACTACGTTGTCCTGCTGCAGCATGCGCACCTGATCGAGCGTGACGGGCCGCATTGCGTTGGGCAACGGCCAGGTGAGGATCGCCTGCAGCTTGGCCAGCCAAAACGGCATCGGCAGATAGCCGCGCGAGCGGTCCGACCATTGCTGCGTCAAATCGAGCAGTTCGCGGAACGACAGCACCTCCGGTCCACCCGCCTCGTAGATCGTTCCGGGCTTGCCGATGCCCGACGCGCAGGCGGCGATGGCCGCGGCGAGGTCGGCGACGAACACCGGCTGGAAGCGCGTGCGACCGCGGCCGATTAGCGGCAGCAGCGGCGAGACGCGCGCCATGGCGGCGAAGCGATTGAAGAACTCGTCCTCGGGTCCGAAGACGATCGAGGGGCGCACGATGATGGCGCCGGGGAATTCCTGCAGTACCGCCGCCTCGCCCTCGGCCTTGGAGCGGGCATAACGGGACGAGGACTTGGCGTTGGCGCCGATGGCGGAGATATGCACGAGATGGCGGACGCCCGCCTCGCGCGCCGCCTTGGCGACGGCCTGCGGACCCTCGACGTGGATGGCGCGGAACGTTTGGCGGCCGCCGCTGACCAGCACGCCGACGGCATTGACGACGGCCTTGGAGCCCAAAAGCGCGCGCTGCACAGATGGCGGGAAGCGCAGATTGGCCTGCACCGGCGCCACCTGCCCGACGAAACCCGCGGGTTGCAAGAAGCCGGCGAGCTCCGGCCGGCGCACGGCAGCGCGCACGCGCCATCCCTGCTTGGCCAGCGCCGCAACCGCGTAGCGGCCGACGAACCCCGAGCCGCCGAACACCGTTGCGATACCCTGGTCGTCTAGACGATCCGCCATCGCCGGTCCTCCACCCTTGCGCCGCCCGCCGCGCAACCCTCGCCGGCACTAGCTAGTATACGACCGGCGACGCCCCTGTGAAGGTGTCGCGCGGATAGACGTGACATAATTGACAAGGGCGACAACGCTCTCTAACTCATCCCGCTCGTGCCCAGATGGCGGAATTGGTAGACGCACTAGTTTCAGGTACTAGCGCCGCGAGGCGTGGAGGTTCGAGTCCTCTTCTGGGCACCAGCCCGATCCCGCATCAGGGCTCGGCGCGCACGTTCAAACCGAACAGCTGGGCCGGCCGAAGTTCGATAGGTGAACCGAACTTAAAGCTTTAGGGCGTATATCCGGCGGCTGCCCAACGCAGCCCATGATACGCCAAGCGCAATCGCCGAGGGCCCCTGCCACGATGGCCAAAAGCACCGTCACCCTGCACAAGAACGATCTTCCTGCCGGGCTTTCGTTCGGGCCCAGTGTCGCCGTCGACACCGAGACATTGGGGCTCAACGTCAATCGCGACCGACTGTGCCTCGTGCAGCTCTCCTCGGGCGACGGCGAAGCGCACCTCGTGCAGTTCGACGGCAGCAACTACGCCGCGCCCAATCTCAAGGCCCTGCTGACAGACCCGGCCGTGCTCAAGATCTTTCACTACGCGCGTTTCGACATGGCCGTGCTCGAGAAGAACCTTGGCGTGGTCACGGCCCCGATCTATTGCACAAAGATCGCTTCCAAGCTGGTGCGTACCTACACCGATCGCCACGGCCTCAAGGATCTTGTCGGCGAGCTCGTCGGCATCGAGTTGTCGAAGCAGCAACAGAGCTCCGACTGGGCCTCCAGCGAGCTTTCCCAGCAGCAGCTCGCCTATGCGGCGTCAGACGTGCTGCACCTGCATGCTCTCAAGGCCAAGCTCGACGCCATGCTGGCGCGCGAGGAGCGAACCCAGTTTGCCGAGGCCGCCTTCGGTTTCCTCAGCACCCGCGCCAAGCTCGATCTCGCCGGCTTCGGCGAGGACGATATCTTCTCGCATTGAGGTTAGCGGCACCCCCTGCAACTCGCACGCCCATGTCATCGGGGGGCAGGCTTCCAACATGACTTCCGGAACGCTACCTGCGTCGGGCACGCCTGAGGCTGATGAATTTGCTAATTCGGGCGGTGACACTCGCTTTGCGACCTGTGCCAGTCCCAATATAACCCCAATTGACGGCGATTTACCTGGCATCGGCCGCTAGTGTCCCAATTGCGAACCTCGCCAGAGTGCGCTGCTGGGTCGCGAGCGAGCTTCGCAATCATGAGGACACTAGAAGCATAGACTTGCTAGTGTGATTCAGATCGAGAAATTCGCCCGACACCTCGCAGCTAATTTCTCGAGCATCACACTAGCCGGCAGCTTCCGATATAGCGCATGGCAACGACGACCAATTTCTCCCCCGGGCAGGAATGGACGGCCTCCAACCCCTTCTCCGGCACCACCGCCGCGGACCGGGCGCGCAACTTTGCGCACGCGCGCCGCCATACGTACCTCGTGCGAGCGCTGCGCTGGTCGCTTCCTGCCGCCGCTGCGGGCGTCGTCGGTCTCTACGTCGTGATGATCATCGGCACGACCGGTTGGGTCGGCAGCTTTCCGAAGCTCGATATGCCGCGCATCATTCCCGACAACTTGACGATGGATAACCCCAGCTACGAGGGCTTCAACAAGGACGGCGGCAAATACGTCGTGCGGGCGAAGACGGCCGTGCAGGACCTCGTCAATACGGAGTTCGTGCGCCTCAACGACATCACCGGCGACATGACCGACGCCAACAAGTCGAAGACGAATCTCAAGGCGGCGCACGGCGAGTTCAACACCAAGACCAACCAGCTCGAGCTCACCGGCGGCATCGACATCGTCGCCGAAAGCGGTCTTAAGGCCAAACTGTCGCGCGCCACCATCCTGACCAACGACAACGTCATCTTTTCCAAGGAGCCGGTCGCCGTCGAGATGCCATCGGGCACCATCCACTCCAACGAAATGCGCATCTTGAACAAGAGCCGCGAGATCGCCTTCGTCAACGACGTTAAGGCGCACCTCGTGCCCGATAAGGCGGATGCGTCGCAACCGCCCGAGGCGGCCGCCGCCAAGAAGCCGGCAGCTCCCCTACTCGGTGGCGGCGAAGGGCCGATCGATGTCACGGCCAACCGCCTCGACATCGACGATACCGGCAAGACGGCGACGTTCACCGGCAACGTCAAGGCAAAGCAGGGCGATGCAGCCCTAGAAACCGCGACGCTAGAGGTGCAATACGAAGGCGTCAATGCGAGCCCCACCGGCACCTCTGCCGCCGCGACTCCGAGAGCCGGCACGAAGATCCAGCGCATCTTTTCGAAATCGCCCGTCGTTATGACGCGCGCACCGCAAGACCGCGTTACCGGCTCCAGCTTCGACTACGACGCCGTCAAGCAGGTGGCGGTAGTGAACGGCGACGTCGAGATGAAGTCGGGTGCCGACCGGAGTGCCACCAGCGACAAGGCGACGGTCGATCAGCGCGCCGACACGATACTGTTGACGGGCAGCGTCGTTGCCATCCAGGGGCGCAACCAGTTGAAGGGCGAGCGGCTCTATGCCGAACGCGCGACGGGCCGCACGCAGCTATCATCGCCCGGCAGCGCGGGCGAGGAAGCGGGACGCATCTCGACGCGCTTCTATCGCGGCCAAGAGAACGCTGCGCAAACCGCCAAGCAGAAGGTCAAGCAACTCGCCGACGAGGCCGCTGCCGCCGCCAAAGGCGGCGCCGTGAGCATGTTCAAGACCGATCCGACGGCGCCCATCGATGTTGAAGCGGGGCGTCTCGATGTCGACGATCGGACCAAACAGGCCGTGTTCAAAAGCGACGTGCGCGCCGTGCAGGGCGACTTCATCGTGCGCACCTCCGAGCTGCGCGCCTATTACACAGGCGCCGCCGGCCTCGCCGAAGAGAGCGAGCCGGGGGACAAGAAGCCGCCCGCCGAGATCACCCGCATCGAGGCGCGCGGCAAGGTGATCGTCACCTCGAAGAACGGACAGAACGCCACCGGCGACTGGGCTGACTTCAACGTCAAGGAGAACCAGGTAGTGCTCGGCGGCGATGTCATCCTCACGCAGGACAAAGACGTCGTGCGCGGATCGAAGCTGACGATCGACATGCTGACGGGCGAAAGCGTCATCCACACCGACCCTGGCGCCGCATGGTCGGCAACGGCCGCCCCGGCAAACAACAAGGGGGCCTTTACCATGCAGCCGGGCACGGCGAAGCGACCGAGCGCAATTTTTTACCCTCGTGAGAAAAAGGGCGCCGAAAAGAAGCCCCCGGGCGCTGCTAGCGATGACGCTACTGCAGGCGGCTCGGATGGGGCCTGGGCTCCCTCAGGGCCCGCTCGCTGACGGCAACCAGCGGCCATACGCAGATTGACAGGGCTCCCGATCGGCGCACCATAGCGCCGCGGTCGTTGGCAGGGCCGAACTCCGAGGTTCTCAAGACGTGCTGAAAATCCTTTCCTTCGGTTCGAAGCGTACGCCGCCGGAGCCCTATGACGAGTGGGCCGGCGAGGTGCATGGCTACGCCGAGCAGCGGGCCCTCAACGGCAGCCAGCAGCGGCTCGGCGCCGAAGGCTGGCTCACCGTCCACCATGTGCAGAAGAGCTATAAAAAGCGCCTCGTCGTGCGGGGCGTGAGCCTCGCGGTGGGACGCGGAGAATCGGTCGGGCTGTTGGGCCCCAACGGCGCCGGCAAGACGACGGTGTTCTACATGATCACCGGCCTCGTCCCGGCCGACAAGGGCAACATCACCATCGACGGCATGGATGTCACGCGCCTGCCCATGTACCGGCGCGCGCGTCTCGGCATCGGTTACCTGCCGCAGGAAGCGTCTATTTTCCGTGGCCTGACGGTCGAGAAGAACATCATGGCCGTGCTCGAGATCGTCGAACCCTCGGCCAAGAAGCGGCGCGAGAAGCTCGACAGCCTGCTCGAGGAATTCCGCATCACGCACCTTCGCAAGTCGCCGTCAATCGCGCTTTCGGGCGGCGAGCGCCGACGCTGCGAAATCGCCCGGGCACTGGCCTCGGGGCCATCATTCATGCTGCTCGACGAGCCATTTGCCGGCATCGACCCCATCGCCGTCGGCGATATTCAGGAGTTGGTGCGGCACTTGACCGAGCGGGGCATCGGCGTGCTCATCACCGATCATAACGTCCGTGAAACGCTTAGCCTGATAGACCGGGCTTACATCATTTACGACGGTCAAGTTCTGACACAGGGTAAGCCTGAGGAAATCATAGCCAACGACGACGTGCGGCGTGTGTACCTCGGAGACATGTTCGTTAACGCGCGCTGACAGACAGTACGTGCTTCAGTGGCCGAGATTACTGGACGCGCGCATGGCGCTTTCGACAAAGCTGGAACTGAGACAGGGCCAGCAGCTGGTGATGACACCTCAGCTGCAGCAGGCCATCCGTCTGCTCCAGCTGTCGAACATCGAGCTCACGCAATATGTCGAGAGCGAGCTGGAGCGCAATCCGCTGCTTGAAACCGACGACGGCGTCGAAGCCCCGGTACGCTCCGAGATCGAGACGTCGGATTTCGCCAAGCCCGAAGAGACTGCGCCAGCCAGCGAGACGGACTACGTCGACCTCGATAAGCCGGTGGCCGATCCGGAAGGCACGTTCGATACCGAATATGACAATGTTTATCCCGATAGCGCCCCCTCAGATCACGCCAACGGGCAGGACGCCTCCGGTTGGGCCTCGCTACGCCAGCGCGCCTCCGGCTCCGGTGACGACGTCAACATCGAAGCCTTCCTCGCCAACGACGTCTCGTTGCGCGAGCACTTGGCCGCGCAGGTGCCCCTGGTGCTCAAGGAGCCGGTCGAACGGCTGATCGGTCAGTACCTCGTCGACATGGTCGATGAGGCGGGATACCTGCCGGCGACCGACCTCGGTGCGATAGCCGCGAAACTGGGCGCGCCGCAACCGGTGGTCGAGGAGGTTCTCACGGCTCTGCAGACGCTCGACCCGCCCGGCGTGTTTGCGCGTTCGCTGGCCGAGTGTTTGGCGCTGCAACTCAAGGAGCAGAACCGCTACGACCCGATCATCAGCCGCTTTCTCGAGAACTTGCATCTGCTGGCGGGGCACAATATCCCGGCGCTGCGCAAGGCGGTCGGCGTCGAGATGGACGAGCTGCTCGAGATCATCGCCGAGATCAAAAAGCTGAACCCCAAGCCGGGCCTCAAGTTCGGCTCCGTGCAAGTGCAGCCCGTAGTGCCCGACGTTCTGGTGCGCGCAGCGCCCGACGGCACATGGATCATCGAGCTCAACACCGACACGCTGCCGCGCGTGTTGGTTAACCGCACCTACCTCGCGACCGTCTCGAAGTCGACCGGCTCGGCGGCCGACCGCAATTACCTCCTCGAATGCCTGCAGACCGCCAACTGGCTGGTCAAGAGCCTCGACCAGAGGGCGCGCACCATTCTGCGCGTCGCCGAGGAGATCGTCCGCCAGCAGGACGGCTTCTTCACGCATGGCGTCCAGTACCTGCGCCCGCTCAATCTGCGCACCGTTGCCGACGCCATCTCGATGCACGAATCGACCGTGTCGCGCGTCACCTCCAACAAGTACATGTCGACGCCACGCGGCATTTTCGAGATGAAGTACTTCTTCACCTCCGCCATCGCCTCGGCCGATGACGAGGGTGAATCGCATTCCTCCGAGGCCGTGCGCCACCGCATCAAGCAGATGATCGACAGCGAGACGCCGGCCAGCGTCCTGTCCGACGACAAGATCGTCGAGAAGCTGAAAAGCGATGGCATCGATATCGCGCGGCGCACGGTCGCCAAGTACCGCGACGCCATGCGCATACCCTCCTCGGTGCAGCGCCGGCGCGACAAGCGCCTGATCGAGCGCGTCGGTCCTGCCTGAACCGGTGCGGCTGATATCCGGGCGGGCTTGTATGCGCCGCCGGACTGCTCTATAGGCACCGGGTCGCGAGCCGGTGCCAAGCCATACGGCGGCCCTAGAAGCTCGTCAGACTTCACAACGTAGGGGTGATGGCCCCGTTCTTGCACCGCACCGCCTGGGGATAACCTTGGACGAATAAGCGGTTAATTCGACATTCTCGGTAAAGATCAAGCGATACGGCTTTGGCGGGCCTAAATATGTCGCCCGGCCGGGGCTTTAGCCGAGAAGCATTGAAGCTGGCTGCAAGTTTCCTGTGCAGTCGACCTTGCGAGTGCCATTTTTTTGGTTTCTCAACGGGCCGGTGCACTTATCGAGGGATAAGAGGCGCTGAAGGGCATAGAGGGTACGTGCGGGGGCACGAGCGTAAATGTAGAATTGTCAGAATCGTCGGTCATTATCGCGCAACCCCTGGGGGCACGCGGTAGCCGGCGCTTCGCAACAGGTTGGAACAGGATTTGAAGATGGATCTCTGTGACCTGCTGGCTCCCGACGGCATCATTACGCCGCTCAAGGTGACGAGCAAAAAGCACGCCCTGCAGGAACTGGCGACGATCGCGGCGGAGAGAACGGGTCTCGACTCACG
Organism: Hyphomicrobium sp.; assembly: GCA_036559705.1. Taxonomy (GTDB): domain Bacteria; phylum Pseudomonadota; class Alphaproteobacteria; order Rhizobiales; family Hyphomicrobiaceae; genus Hyphomicrobium_A. The sequence goes on along the minus strand of DATBSP010000119.1, from coordinate 40,349 downwards.
CGAGATCTTCAACACGCTGCTGCAGCGCGAGCGCCTCGGCTCGACGGGCCTCGGCCGTGGCATCGCGGTTCCGCACGTCAAGCTCGCCGGCCTGCGCAACATTCTGTGCCTGTTTGCGCGCCTCGAAGATCCGATCGACTATGAATCGCACGACAGCGAGCCGGTCGACCTCGTCTTCCTGCTGCTCGCACCCGATCACGCCAGCGGCGATCATCTGAAAGCGCTAGCCAGCATCTCGCGCGTAGTGCGCGAGCCCTCGGTTCTCGATGCGTTGCGCAATGCGCCCGATGTCACCGGGCTGCGCGTCGCTCTCACGCGCCCGGTGCCTTCGCACGCCGCCTAAGGCCAATACCTCCACGATCAGGGGGTGACCGGGCAGCCCGTGGTCTGGCCGAGCACCAACATGGCGCCCAGGGCGATGCCGCCGACGATGATGCGCCACCAGCCGAACACCGCAAAGCCGTGGCGGCTGACGTAGTCGAGCAGGTAGCGCACGACGAACACCGCCGCAATGAAGGCGGTGACGAAGCCCAACGCGATGTTGGCGATGTCGCTCGTGTGCAGGATCGACCAGTTCTTGTAGAGGTCGTAGCTGAAGGCGCCAGCCATGGTCGGCATGGCGAGAAAGAACGAGAACTCCGCCGCCGAGCGCTTGTCGGTGCCGAGCAGCATGGCGCCGACGATCGTGGCGCCGGAGCGCGACACGCCGGGGATCATGGCGAGGCACTGGATAAGCCCGATCTTGAAGGCGAGCGAAGGCGGGAAATCCATCGCGTTGTTGTAGTGCACGGCAAGCTGCATGCGGTCGACAAGCACGAGCACGATGCCGCCGGCGATCAGCATGATGGCAATCAGCATCGGCGTCTCGAACAGCACGGTCTTGATGAAGTCATGCGCCAACGCGCCGATCAGCGCCGCGGGCAGGAAAGCGAGCAGCACGCTGGCGACGAAGCGACGCGCACGCGGATCGTACGGGAGCGCCAAGGCGATGCGCGTCAGCTTCACAGAGTAGACGCTGAGAATGGCCAGGATGGCGCCAAGCTGGATCAGCACCTCGAACGTCTTTCCGGGCGTGCAGATGCCGAGGAAGTGCTCGGTAAGCAAGAGATGGCCGGTCGACGATACGGGCAGGAACTCGGTAAGGCCCTCGATGAGGCCCAAGAGGATCACTTCCCAGATCGGCATCGCTGGCCCCGTATTTTGTGTGCGGCGGCGAGGATTAGCAGGATTTGTGGGAACGCGGTGCCACTTCCGCGCCACACGAAGCGATTGTCATATCCACTGCCGGGCCTTACGAGCGGTGCAGCATCAAACAAAAACAAAGACGCTATCTGAGCAATGCACACACTGACGCACTTCCGGCTCTGCCCCTTTTCGCGCGCCGTGCGCCTGGCGCTCGCCGAGCGCGGCATCGACGTGGAGCTCTTCGAGGAGCGCCCGTGGGAGTGGCGGCCGGAGTTTCTAGCCCTCAACCCGGCGGGAGAGTTGCCCGTGCTGCAACTGGAGGGGGGACCGGCGCTGTGCGGCGTTTACGCCATTTCGGAGTACCTGGCCGAGGAGAAGCCGCCGGAGCCGGAGGAAGCCGACGCCGTGGCGTTTTCCCTGTTCCCCGGCGACCGCGCCCAGCGCGCCGAAACCCGCCGCCTGATCGACTGGTTCAACAGCAAGTTCAACCGCGAAGTGACGCAAGAGCTGTTGCAGGAAAAGGTTTACGCGCGCCTGCAGCCCGGCGGCGCGGACACGCCGGATGTGGACTTCCTGCGCGCCATCCGCACCAACCTGCGCTACCATATGAGCTATATCAGCTATCTGGCGGACCGCCGGCACTGGCTGGCGGGCGAAGAGCTGTCGTTCGCCGATCTCGCCGCCGCCGCGCATCTGTCATCTGTCGACTATCTCGGCGAAGTGCCATGGGAGGAATTTGCCGTCGCCAAGGTCTGGTACGCACGCCTCAAGTCGCGGCGCGCGTTCCGCACGATTTTGACCGACCGCGTTCCGGGTGCGTTGCCTGCGGCGCACTACGCCGATCTCGACTTCTGACGGCCCTACCGTGACGGCGGCACTCAAGGACATGGTGCTGCGCGAGGCGCGCATGCTGGGCTTCGACGCAGCGCGCGTAATATCGCCAGACGCGATAGCCGCCGCCGGCGGCCGCTTCGCCGCGTTTCTCGAGGCCGGCCGGCACGGCGACATGGCGTGGCTGGCAACCAACGCCGAGCGCCGCCGCAACCCGGCACGCCTGTGGCCCCAGGTGCGTTCGATCATCATGCTCGGCATGAGCTACGCGCCGGAGACAAACCCGCTCGATGCGCTCGACCATCCCACGCGTGGCGCCATTTCGGTCTATGCGCAGGGCAAGGACTACCACGACATCATCAAAGGCAAGCTCAAGCAGCTCGCCGCACTTCTGGCGGCGCAGAGCGGCGCCGACGTCAAGGTATTCGTCGATACGGCGCCGGTGATGGAAAAGCCGCTCGCCGCCGCCGCCGGTCTTGGCTGGCAGGGCAAGAACACCATGCTCGTGTCGCGCGAGCATGGCTCGTGGCTGTTCCTTGGCGCCATTTTCACCACCACCGAGCTCCCTCCCGACACGCCGGAGGCCGACCACTGCGGCAGCTGCCGTCGCTGCCTCGACGTTTGCCCGACGGCGGCGTTTCCGGCGCCGTATCAGCTCGATGCACGGCGCTGCCTCGCCTACCTGTCGATCGAGCACAAAGGACACATCCCGGCCGAGTTCCGCCGTGCCATGGGCAACCGCATCTTCGGCTGCGACGACTGCCTCGCCGTCTGCCCGTGGAACAAGTTCGCCGCCACGGCGCGCGAAGCGCGTTTTCACGCGCGCGTCGAGACCGACAACCCGCCGCTCGCCGAATTGCTTGAACTCGACGATGCGGCTTTCCGCGCGCGCTTTGCCGACACGCCGGTCAAGCGCACGGGACGTGACCGTTTTGTCCGCAACGTGCTGATCGCCGCCGGCAACTCGGGCGACAGAACCCTGCTGCCGCGCATCGAGACTTTGTTGGGCGACGCCTCGCCGCTGGTGCGCGCCATGGCCGTCTGGGCCATGCGTCAGCTCACCGGTGATGGCATCGGTGAGGGCCTACGCCACCGTCATCTTGCGCGGGAAGGCGATAGCGACGTGCGCGCCGAGTGGCAGGCGACACCCGCGTCATGAGCCGACTGTTCTGCTTCGGGCTCGGCTATAGCGCGCAGCGTGTCGCGCGCCGGCTCGCGGCGCAAGGCTGGAGCATCGCCGGCACCGCCCGCACGCTGGAGGGCGTCGCGGCGATCGCTGCGCAAGGCTATGAGGCTTTCGTCTTCGATGGCACAGCGCCGAGTGTCGGCGTGGCGCAAGCACTGGCCAGCGCTACGCACGTCCTCATCTCGGTGCCGCCCGATGCCGAACGCGATCCGGTGCTGCGCCACCATGGGCAGGACTTCAAACAGGCGCCGTCGCTGAGTTGGATCGGCTACCTGTCGACCGTCGGCGTCTATGGCGACAGCCAAGGCGCCTGGATCGACGAGGCGACGCCGACGCAAGCCACCTCGACGCGCGGACGCCGGCGCATCGCGGCAGAGACGGAGTGGCTGGCGTTGGGCTATTGCCTGAGGATCTGCACGTGCGTCTTTCGCCTCGCCGGAATCTACGGTCCGGGCCGTAGCGCCATCGACCGGCTGCGCGAGGGCACCGCACATCGCATCGTCAAGCCAGGTCAGGTTTTCAACCGCATTCACGTCGATGACATCGCCGCAGCCGTGTGCACCGCCATGCTGGCCCGGCGCGTGCACGAGATTTACAACGTCACGGATGACGAGCCGGCGCCCCCGCAGGACGTCATCGCCTATGCCGCCGAGCTGTTGCACATGCCGCCGCCGCCGGAGATCGCGTTCGAGGATGCCGAGCTCCCGCCCATGGCGGCGAGCTTCTATGCCGACAACAAGCGCATCCGTAATACGCGCCTGCGCCAAGAGCTTGGTGTCGTTCTGAAATTCCCAACCTACCGGGAGGGCCTGCGCGCCATCCTTGCAGAGCAGCTGCACGGCTGAACAGTTCTCGACGCCCGCAACCCCTTCCCACCGTTCAGCCGCCGTTCAAGCAGCGCCCGCTTTATTGGCGAAATGCAGTCGCGCTTTTGCCGCGACCTTTGGGAGCCCCCCGGTCCCAAACGAGCCATGCTTGCGAGGACGTTATGCGGTCAACAGTGAGTGGCCTCAGTCGAGGCGCGATATGCGCCGTGGCGTTGATGAGCTGGACGTATAGCCCCACCACCGCAGCGGCCAACGACGACGCTGCACACGCGCTGGCCGAGAAGTTCTCGCAGGCCGGCGAAGACTCAAAGCGCGCCGCAGAAGCCAAAGCTGCCAAGGCGGCGAAGGCGCGCGCCGCAGCCGAGTCTAAGGAAAAAAAGGAAGCTGCTAAGCGCAAGGCTGCCGAGCAGCGCGCCGCCGATGAGGCGGAGATGCTGCGCAGCGCGACGGAGGAAGCCGAAGCGCGCCGTCAGCTCGATCAGCAGCGCGCGCAAGAGCGTATGGAAGCCGAGCGCCAAGCCGCGCGTGCCGAGGCGCAGCACCTCGCCGATGAAGCCTACAAGCAGAAAGTCGAGATGGAGCGCGAAGCCGAGGAGGAGCGCCGCACCGAGGCTGCGCGCCTGCAGCGCGAGGTCGAGGAGCAGCGCCTCGCCGAGGAGAAGCGTCTCGAGGATGAGCGCCGCGTTGCCGCGGAGAAGGCCGAGGCCGAGCGGCAGGCGGAGGCAGCGCGTGAGGCCGAGGAGCGCCGTATTGCCGAGGAGAATCGCAAAGCAGAAGAGGCGCGCGTCGCCGAAGAGAAGCGGCGTGCCGAGGCAGCGCGCGTCGCCGAGGTGAAGCGCCAAGCCGAAGAGACCGAAGCCAAGCGCAAGGCTGAAGAGGCGCGCGTCGCTGAACAGAAGCGTCAGGAAGAAGAAGCTCGCGTTGCAGAAGAGAGCCGGCGCGCCGCCGAAGAAGCACATCTTGCCGAGCAGCGCCGCATCAAGGAATTCGAAGATATCCAGCGGCGCACCGTGCTCGAATTGCAGCGCGAGAAGGAAGCTCAGCGCATCGCCGAGAAGTTCCGCATGGCGCGTCAGGCGCGCGAGCGCGAGAGGGAGACGCGCTCCACACTCGGCGGACCCATGCCGCAGCAAGAGCTGCCGTCACCCTTTATCGAGCCCCCAGTAACTGCGCAGGCGACCTATCCGCAGCGCGTCACCGTACTCGTCGTCATGCAGCCGCGCCGCCACGGCTTCGGCGGCAAGCGCATGACCGCCAACCCGGTGCTGTGCGTCGGCCAGGAGTGCTATATCAGCAACGGCGCCGGCACCCCGGCGACGATCATGCGGCGCGCGCAGGCGCTCGGCCCCGGCAATACGCTCGGCCGCAATGCCGGTCCCTGTCGCAATCAGACGACGTGCGTCTTCCGCGGGATCACGCTCTCGGCGCTGATGACGAGCATCCAGCCGGTGGACATGGGCTTTCTGCGCCACGATCGTCGCGAGACACGCGCCGTCGAGCCGGATCGCTCATGCGACGCAAGCGGCGGCCACCTCTATTGCTCGGCGCCGATCGTCTCGACAGGCTATCGCGCCTGGGTCATTCCCGAGAGCATTGCCGATAGGGCCGGCGCGCTGGCGCTGGAGCGCGCGCTCTACGACGGCCTGCCCGGCGCCCGCTCCGCGTCATACGACGGTAATTGGGATTCTACCGTTCACGCCTTGCCGACGAGGTAGCCGATCTCGCCGTTCGAAGCCTGTCGCTTGCTTTCGAGGAAGTCGTAGACCTCGCGTGCGTGGAGCGGCCGGCCGGTGCGATCGATACTGCGCCGCTCCATCGCCTGCAACTCCGCCAGCAGCGGCTCCGCCGTCCGATGCAACATGGCTACCGCCTGGATGGTTGAGCGCTGCATGTTGGGCGGCACCTTTGGCACGACGTCGGCGATAAGGTCTTTGGCGCGCGTCGACAGCTTTCCCGACAGGTGGCCGAAATAGCCGATCAGCTTGATCGGCAGGTCCTCGCGGAAGCGGTAGTCGTATTGCTCCATCCACAAAAACAGCCGGTCCATCAGCAGATCCTGCAGGCGCAGGCGCGACGTCACACGGTAGTCCTGCCACTCGGCGACGAGATCGAATGACGGCTCGAGCTCGATGTCGGCCGGCGCGAACGTCTCCCTGGCGGTGACGCCGATACGCTCGACGAAATCGCGGTTCTTCATATCGAAGCGGGTGGCGAAAGTCGGCAGCAACACCTTCTTGTCGCTGGCAAGGGAGTATGCCTTGCGCACGAGCTTGGAGCAGAACAGCTCCTTGTCGCCCGCCAGCTCCATGGTGAAATCATACCAGATGTGCTGACCGCCCTTCTCGTCGGAACGGCGTACCAGGTCGTGGATCATCGCGGCGGCGCGCGCGGCGAGATGCTTGTCCTTGTGGCGGAACAACACGCAACGCCCCAGGCCGTGCGTCAGGGTATAGGAGAGCGGATTGATCACTGAGCCCTCCTCGATGAGGGCTTCGACCACCCAGTGCTTGCCGTCGGCATCCGTATGCACGATGGCAAGGTGGCTGAACTGACTGTCGACGTCGCCGATGCGCGCGATGGCGGCACTGTTGTGGTGCATGCCGCGCATCAAGAGGAGATCGCCGGAGCGGAAATCGAGATCGCTCCCGGTTTCGAAGGTGGGATTGACGAGCGTATTCATGTTGCGCCCGCTGAAGCCGCGCAGCGTCTTCTCGCCGGGACCGAGCTGCGCATAGCGGATGTTGATCTCGCCGAGCATGTCGGTCGCATAACGGGCGATACGCAGCGCGTTGCGCAGGGCGCGCTGTCCGGCCAGAGTCAGGAAGCCGCGCGCTTGCCAATCGGTGACCTGCTCGCGTAGGCGCAGACGCAGGTCGAACACTGTGCGTGCGATGTCTGGCGCCGAATGCACCAGTGTCTGCACATCGTAGCGCTCGAAGTTGATGTTGAACGTTGCTTCGTAAAGTTCGGTGAGGTTGGCGGCCAACTCCTTGGCGGTCGTCGCCGGCCGCGCCGCAATCTCCTCGATGGCCGCTAGGTCATCCTGCAGCCGCCGGTGGGGCGTGGTATTCAGCATCCGGTCCCTCCCCCTCTTGGTCCTTGCACCTCCTTAGCATGCCAGCGGACTGCGACGGATGCATGTTGGCAACAACGTGAAAGGCTAGGAGCGGGCACCCATCAGCTTGACGGAGCTGGCCTGCGGGCCCATCGGCCCCTCGGTCGCGGCGCGTGTTACGTGCACCAGCGAGCCGACCGTGATGTGCTCGAACGATCCATTGCCGACGACCTCGCGCGAGAAGTAGAGGTCGGGGGAATCTTTCACCTCGATAAAACCATAGTTCTGCTCGGGGAAAATGCGCACGACGACGCCGGTATCGCCGGCCGACCCGTGCTGCTTCACCTCGCCCTTGCGGATGGCGGCGATCTGCTCGAGCTGGCGCTCGGCCGCCTCGAAGACGCGATTGACGATGGCGGAGCGGTCGCCCTTTACCTCGCGGCGGTCCTGCTCGCCTTTGGCGATGACCGGGTTGCGGCCGGGGACGTCGATCTCGACGGCGATGCCGAGCGGCAGCTTGCCGCTTTCAGGACTGCGGTGCGGCACCTCGACGACGACGCGTGCCCCCGTGATGTGCGGATGAAAGCGCTGCAGCCGCTCCACCCTTTCGCGTATCAGTGTCTCTAGCGAGGCCGAGCTTTCCACGTTCTTGAAGGCGATCTGCAGAGGTCTTTTCATCGTTCTCTCCGGTTTCGTGTCGTCACGTGACGGGCAGGTGATGAAAGCGTCCACTCATGGTGGACCTGTGGCGCGCGAGATGGAAAATCGCGCCGCGAGCCGTTCAAATGTGGCGGAACTCCTAAAATTGACACGTCCCCAGATTTGCCAACGCTTCAGGCCGCGAGTAGTTCACGTGATGCGGGCGCTGCCGCCGGCACGCCCACGACCAAACTTACAAGTTGTTGTTGAGACCGTTGGACTTGCTGTCGACGTCGGAGGGATTGAACGGCACGGGATCGTTCTCGATGCCGGGCTCGGGCGCCTTGGCGTCGGGGTTGGCCCACGGCGGTCGATAGCCGCCCTGATCCTTCTCGACGGGCGGAAGCAGCGGTTCCGCCGCTTGGTCCTCGGCGCTCTTGCCGGAGGCTCCGGCGATGGCCGGAGGCGAGAACGACACCGCCGCGCAGGCGGCGCCAAGAACCAAGATGCCCGCTTTTTTCATGGCGGAACTCGCTTTCTAGGAACGCAAAAGGCAGCTTTCCACGGACCAGGACCGCTGTCGATGACTTCATTTGTCGGGGGGTAAGCGACCCGTTGCCAGCTCGTCGATTTTTGTGAAAAGCAGCGATAAGTCTTGAGGTCGCGACAGCCGGTGCTCGCCGTCGGGAATCTCAATCAATTCAGCCCAGCCACCCGACAAGAGGGCGAGCAGGGCGCGGGTGTGACCGACCGGCACGGACGTGTCGAGGCGCCCCTGCAGGATCATGACCGGCCGGCCCGGGTCGAACGGCTTTTTCGCCATCAGATGGCTGCGGCCTTCCTCGATAAGGGCGCGAGTAATGGCGTAGGGCTCGCCATATTCCGACGGTTGGCGGAACACGCCCGCCTGCTCAAGCTCGCGGCGCGCCTTGAGGTTGAACTGCTTCCACATCAGCTCTTCGGTCATGTCCCAGGCCGGGGCGATGAGCACCAGCCCGGCGATGCGCGCAGCATCTGCGGGCGCCGTAGCCATTAGCCGGCGCAGCAGCAATAGTGCGATGTAGCCGCCCATACTGGAGCCGACGATGATCTGCTTGCCTTCGGTAAGCCGCCGGAATACTGCCTCGGCCTCTTCCAACCAGGCGCCGATCGTTCCGTCCTCGAAGTTGCCGCTTGATACACCGTGCCCTGAATAATCGAAGCGTGCGCACCCGTAACCCTTGGTGTGGGCGAAGGCGGCGAGCTCGGTCGCCTTGGTGCTCGCCATGTCGGATTTATAGCCCGACAACCAGAAGAGGCCGGTGCCGCCGGCTGGGGCATGATCTGCGCGATAGGCGATACGCCGGGCGGGGGTGACTTCGCCCGGCCCGATGTCGAGGAATTGCGGTTCGCTCTCACTCAATCTAAACAACCCTTTCGTCGCCGGAGGGATAGCTCGTGGCCGAAAAGCGCCCGACCATACTGCAGATCATCCCTGAGCTCGATACCGGCGGGGCGGAGCTTTCCACCATAGAGATTGCCGATGCGATAACGTCGGCCGGGGGGCGCGCCATCGTGCTGACCGAAGGTGGCCGGCTGGTGCAGCGCTTGCGCGATGCCGGCGCCGAGGTGCAGTTCTTTCCCGCCGCGGCAAAAAGTCCCTTACGCCTTTTGTGGAACGCACATCGCATTGCCAACGTCATTCGCCGCGACGGCGTTGACCTCGTGCACGCACGCAGCCGCGCGCCGGCCTGGAGCGCGCTCATCGCTGCCCGCCGCACCGGCGTGCCGTTCGTCACCACCTATCACGGTGCCTACTCGGAGAAGTCCGACGCTAAGCGGCTCTACAACAGCGTCATGGCCCGCGGCGATGCGGTCATCGCCAACTCGCACTACACCTCCGACCTCATCCGCATGCGCTACGGCACGCCGCGCGCCAAGCTGCACGTCATCTATCGCGGCGTCGACGGGCGGCTGTTCGATCCGGTCAATGTCGCCCCCGAGCGCGTTGACGCCGTGCGCGCCCGCTGGGGCATCGACGACAAGAAGCGCGTCGTGCTGCACGCGGCGCGCCTTACGGCCTGGAAGGGCCAGAAGGTAGTCATCGAAGCGGCGGCGCTGCTGTCCCACCGGCGGGCACTCGACGACACGGTGTTCATCCTCGCCGGCGATGCGCAGCGGCGCGGCGCTTACAAAGCAGCGCTGGCGGCGCAGATCCGCGCGGCCGGGCTCGACGAGCGCGTGCGCGTCGTCGGCCACGAGGAAGACATGGCCGCCGCCTTCCGCGCTGCGCACGTCGCCGTCGTCGCCTCGGTAGAGCCCGAGGCCTTCGGACGCGCCGCCACGGAAGCACAGGTCATGGCGACGCCCGTCATCGCCACCGATATCGGCGCACCGCCGGAGACCGTGCTTGGCCGCCCAGGCGTCTCGGCACACCGCGCTACAGGCTGGCTGGTGCCGCCGGGCGATGCACCGCGCCTTGCCGACGCGATTGCCGAGGCCCTCGCCATGCCGCCTGACGAGAACATGCGCATGGGCGCGCGCGCGCGCTCGCACGTGCTCAACGCGTTTTCCCTAAAGCAGATGAAGCAGCAGACGTTGCAGGTGTACGACGGTCTGCTCGGCACTACTCTCGCCGAGCCGACCTGAACCATCTCACTGGCGCGTCTTCTTTAGCGATTTGTTCTTATTGCGGCCGTTCTTGCCCGCGCGATCGTTGCGCCCGTCGATGATCGCCTGCTCGACCACGATCTCGCCGTAGCGCGGCAGCGCGAACGAGGCGTTGTGCAAGGCCGGCGTCCAGTACTTCGTCGCGATGCCGCGTTTCTCCTGGCGCTTTGCGAGCTTCTTCTCGGCGATGTCGAGGTGCTCGTCTTCGTCGGACGCCCAGTTGAGCGCGAACGGACCGCCGAAGTAGCACGGCTGCGTGCAGAAATACGGCGCCACGCGGTTGAACAGCGAGGCGAAGGCGCGGGTCGTGTCGCGCAAGTGATCCGGGAACAGGAACGGCAGGCCGTTCTGCGTCACGAGAATGCCGTCCTCCTTCAACGCATGCTTGCAGGAGGCAAAGAACTCCGGCGTGTGCAGAACGGCGGAGGGGCCGATCGGCTCCGATGAGTCGACGATGATGGCGTCGAAGCGCTCGTCCGTTTCGGCGACGAACTTGCGGCCGTCTGCGATGACGACGACCGTGCGCTCGTCATCGAACGTATTGCCAGGGATCTCGGGGTAGTATCGCAGCGCCGTATCGATCACCTCGCGGTCGATCTCGCACAGCATCGCCTTCTCGACCGTGGGATGCTTCAAGACTTCGCGCATGACGCCGCCGTCGCCGCCGCCGACGACCAGCAAGCGCTTGGGCTTGTCCAGCGCCATCAGCGGCACGTGCGCCATCATCTCGTGATAGATGAACTCGTCGGAGGTCGTGAGCTGGCACACGCCGTCCAGCATCAGCACCGTGCCCCACGTCTTGTTCTTGAAGATGACGAGGTGCTGGTGGTCCGTCTTCACCTCGTGCAGCACTTCGTCCGCGGCCAAGCGCACGCGCCAGTGGGGATGAAACGTCTCTTCGACCCAGCGATCCATGTGTTTCCTCCGCGAACAAGATTGCCAGCATTAGGGGTGGCCGCCGGCGCCGAGGGCATAGCACGCGGACAGGAATTTTCTACAGCCGATTGGGGCCGTTTACTGAGGAGCGTGCGCGGCGTTGGAACGCAGGTGTGAAAGCGTGGCCTCGGTTGGCCAGCAGTCGATCTTGAGGCCGCTGGTCTTCTGATAGGTGCCGACCTGCCGGCGCGTGTTGGAGCCGATCTTGCCGTCGATCTTGTCCATCGGATAGCCGAGCTTCTGCAGGCGCTCCTGGATCTCCTTCACCTGCGCAGTGCGCGGCTGGGCGACCTGAGCAGCCGGCACGTGGAAGCCGCCTGCCCCTGCAATCCGGTCGGCGAGGTCGCCGACGAACAGGGCGTAGAGGTCGGAGGTGTTGTAGAGGCGGATGACCTTGAAATTCTCGGTGGCCAGGAACCCGGGGCCGTATGCGCCGGACGGCATCATGAGATAGGCGCGGGTCGACGCCTCGTCGGGGCGGAAAGGCTTGGCTCCCGTGCGCTCGAAGCCGAGCTGCTGCCATTCGCCGATGGTGCGCTCGCCGGGCGGCCCCTCGAGCGAGCAATCGCCGTTCTGCGGCATATGCACCTCGTAACCCCAGCGCAGGCCGCGCACCCAGCCCTTGTTGGCGAGCTGGCGGGCGGCGGAGGCGAGCGCGTCGGGAACCGAGTCGAAGATGTCGACTTTGCCGTCGCCGTCACCGTCTTCCAGGTGCTTGAAATATTCGGTCGGCATGAACTGCGTCAGGCCGACGGCGCCGGCCCACGAAGCGCGCATCTTGGCGCGCGGCACGCCGGCGTGCAGCATCTTCAGGGCTGCAATGATCTCAAGCCGGAATTCGTCCTTGCGCCGGCCGGTGAACGCCTGCGTCGCCAGCACGCGGATGGCGTCGTGCGGCAGCTTGTGCGTGCCATAGGCGGTCTCGCGACCCCAGATGGCGACCATGATGTAGCGATCGACACCGGTGTTCTTCTCGATGTTGAGAATGTCCTTCTCGTGCTCCTTGAGGAACCGGCGCCCATCCACGGCGAGCGAGCCGAGGTACTTCGGATTGAGATACTCCAGCGCCGACTTGGTGAACTCGGCCTGGCCGGCGCTGTCGTCGCGCTTGCGGCCGGCAATGATGAGATCGGGGAGGGAATAGTCCGGCGTCAGTCCACGGAAGGCGGCATCGAAGGTGGCGCGCGAGACGCCCTGCGCCTGCGCGTCGGGCCACAGGCTCTCCAGAAAGTCGCGGAACGGGTCAGCGGCGATCACCGGGGCAGCCACGACCGTGAGCAGGGCGACCACCGCCGTGACGAGTGTCGGGGCGCGCGAACCGAAACTGCCGCGCCGCCTTGCCATGCCGCCGATCGTCACTCGAGTCTCCATTCAACGCTGCACGCAGCCGGCGCGCGCTCGAAAGCACGCATGGCGCCCTGGTCATCGCAATTTCCGGGCAAATTTGCGGCCCCTTATGAAATCGCGGCTAACTCGCGTGCTTGAATTGCTGCAAATGCGCTTCCCAAGCCAGCGCTTGCACCGTGATCGTCTCGAGATTGTCGAACTCGGGACGCCAGCCGAGGCGCACGCGGATCTTGTCGGAGGCCGCGACAATTGCCGCCGGATCCCCGGCTCGGCGTGGCGACATGCGCACCTCGAAATCGGCGCCGGACGTGCGCTTTACGGCGTCGATCACCTGCAGCACCGAGAAGCCTCTCGAGTAGCCGCAGTTGAAGATCTCGGAATTGCCGCCGTCGCGCAGGTGGCGCAAGGCCGCCATGTGGGCGCGCACGAGGTCGGTGACGTGGATGTAGTCGCGGATGCAGGTGCCGTCCGGCGTTTCATAGTCGGTGCCGAACACTTCCATGTACGGCCGTTTGCCGAGCGCCGTTTCGCAGGCGACCTTGATGAGATGGGTGGCGTGTGGCGTCGACTGACCGGAGCGGCCTTTCGGGTCGGCGCCGGCGACGTTGAAATAGCGCAGCGCCACGTAGCGGAAATTGTGCGCGCGGGCGGTGTCCGCCAGCATGATCTCCGTCATCAGCTTGGAGGAGCCGTAGGGTGACATGGGCGCCAGCGCGGCGTCCTCGCGCACCGGGATTTCCTTCGGCATGCCGTAAACTGCCGCCGTCGACGAGAAGATGAAGTTCTCGGTCCCCATCTCAACCGCGACCTCCATGAGGGCGCGCGACTTGGCGGTGTTGTTATGGTAGTAGCCCAGCGGGTCGACGACCGACTCCGGCACGACGATCGAGCCGGCGAAATGGATGATCGACTTCACGGCGTGCTTGCGCACGATGCTGCGGACGAGCTCCTGGTCGCCGATATCGCCGACAACGAGCGTGGCGTTGCCCGGCACCGCCCAGCGGAAGCCGGTCGCCAGGTTGTCGAGCACAACCACGCTCTCCCCACTGTCGAGGAGCTCGAGAACCATATGGCTACCGATGTACCCGGCTCCGCCGGTAACGAGGATGGTCATCGCTGCTTCGTGCCCTATGTTGCGGCCGCGCGGGGGATGCACCTTAGCATTCCAAGGCCTTAACTATGCATTGAATTGATCGTACAGGCTCCCCCTCAACCCTCGCTATGCACCTGCCATCAACTCCCCATTCAAGATTTGCACCAGTTGCCGTCGCACCCGATAACCAAAGCCATCAGGCTCGGAGTTCACCATGCCCGCCCCTCTGAAGCGTATCCGCAAGGCAGTGTTTCCCGTGGCGGGCCTCGGCACACGCTTTCTGCCTGCGACAAAGGCGATGGCGAAGGAAATGCTAACCGTCGTCGACCGCCCGGTGATCCAGCACGTGGTTGACGAGGCGCGTGCCGCCGGGATCGAGCATTTTGTATTCGTGACGGGACGCAACAAGTCGTCGATCGAGGATCATTTCGACCTGCAGCCGGAGCTCGAGGCGACGTTGGCTGAACGCGGCAAAACGAAGGAGCTGGCCGAGCTGGCCGCTCAGCTTCCGGAGGCGGGACGCACGAGCTTCACGCGCCAGCAGGCGCCGCTCGGTCTGGGGCACGCCGTGTGGTGTGCGCGCGATATCGTCGGCGACGAGCCGTTCGCGCTGCTATTACCCGACATGCTGCACCACGGCGGCAAGGCGTGCCTCGCGGAGATGATCGAGGCCTACAACGAGCACGGCGGCAACCATATCGCCGTCTCACCGGTGCCGGAAAGCGAGACGCACCATTACGGCATCGTCGGCGTCGAGGACTCTAAGGCGAAGGTCTCGCCCATCACGCAGATGGTTGAGAAGCCCAAGCAGGGGACGGCGCCGTCCAACCTGCACATCACCGGACGCTACATCCTGCAGCCGGAAATCTTCGACATCCTCGCCACCCAGGAGCGCGGCGCCGGCGGCGAGATCCAGCTCACCGACGCGATGCTCGCCATGCAGAAAGCCGGCAAGCCGTACCACGCCGTGCGCTTCGACGGCACGATCTACGACACGGGCACCAAGATCGGCTTCCTGCTCGCCAATGTCGCCTATGGCCTGGAGCGCCAGGATCTTTCCGCTGCGCTCAAGGCTGGCATCGCCAAGCTCGTGTGAGCCGCGAGCGCTAGTGGCGCAGGCGCACGCCGGCCTGCACCTCTTCGACGGTGCAGCTGCTGTTCGGCTGCGAGCTGTCAAAGACGGTGTGCTGATAGCGCGAGAACAGCACGGCCCAGCGGTTGAGGTAGTATTCTGCCCCGGCTGCCGCCGTGAACTGACTCTCGCTGGTGTCGGCGCCGACGAAGTCGCGTGTCAGGTAGCCCAAGCCGGCAATGCCGACTAGGTACCTGGTGAAGTTGTGGCGCGCTTCGAGGCCGTAAGTGCGCTCCATGACGCCACCTGAATCGAAGGTCGTCGTCTCTGCCACCTCGCTCGTCGCCGTGAATTGCAAGGTGGTCAGCGCAGTTGCCTGCGAGGTGAGATCGGCGTCGATGAGCAGGCCATCGATGACCTCCAGCTGCTCGCTGTCAGGCGTTTGCCGGCCATAGCCGAGGGTGAAGGTGCCGCGCAGAATTTCGCTGATCTCGCCGAACGATACGCCCACTCGATAGCGCTCGCCGGTCGAGCTGCGGTTGATGCCGTCCGAGAACGCCGCGAGGTTATAGTCGCGCTGGTTGAAGGCGATATCGGAGAACGCGTAGAGGCAGGGCGAAAACTCCCACCTCGGCCGCACCGCCTGATCGTAGAGCGTGAAGTTGCGGTCGGCGTTGCTCTGCACCGTGCCGTCGAACAGGTTGTTGCCGTAGGCCGTATCGATGATACCGCCGCGCAGCTGCACTGTGAGCCGGTTGAAGCGGTGTTTGAAGGCCCCGCGCAGACGGCTGGCGGTAACGTCGGGCCGCGTTCCCGCCGATTGAGCGTTAATGGCCGAGCGGCTTTCCTGCGCCAGCTCGTGGGCAATCAAGCCCTGCAAATTGGTGAAGCTGGTCACGTCGAGACGGCCAAGGCCCTCGACGAGAGAGGCGCGGTCGTCTTCCGTCTGAAACCGGTCGTGAAAACTGAGATCGCCGCTCGCCCGCACCTCGACGGCGTGCCGGCTCCAGTTCGACGCGAGGCGCCCGGCGGGCCGTACCTCGAGCGCGGTGTCGCCAACGGCCTCGGGGGAAGCGAAGATGTTGCTGTTGTAATCGACGTCGGACTCGACGGTCGTGAACAGCAGGAAGCTGCCAATCTTGGTGCCAATCGGCGGGAAGGGATCGAGAGCAAAGCCCTGGAATGTGCTGTCGCTGAATACCGGGTTGGTCTCGTCGACTTGCAGCAACAGCGGGTCATATGAAGCGGGCTCGTTGATGAATGCCCGCACGTCCTCAGGCGAACGCATGTCCGCCTCGGTGATATCTTCCTGGCCCTCGATCGATGAGGCCGTCTTGCGGCGCCGGCGTCTCGATCACCGTGACCGGGTCGCCGTCCTGCGGCGCGAGGATGCGCCGTGGGCGGGCGCTCGCTTCGCCCATAGGGTCGTCCTCGACGGCGGCAGCGTCCTCGCCACCGTCCTCGGCGCGAATTTGCTCACCCACCGGGTCCGTATCTTCGTCCTCGGCGGGTGTTGCCGCATCGGCTGTGGAGGGCGATGTTTAGCGCGGCCCGAAACGGCCATCGTCGAAAGCGCGTCGGTCCTCCTCGGCGAGGGGCGTCTCCTCGACGGGCGTCGTGTCGGCGGGCAGCGACGGACGAAGCTGGGGGCGCCGGGGCTCGGCGCCGCGCGACGGCGGATCGAGAATTTGCGCTGCCGCCGGCATGGGTTCGAGCGCCAGCACAACGCCGAGCGATGCGGCGAAGCCCAGTGCGGACCAGACGATCTTGCGTTCGCCAGCCAAAGGCGCTCCCATGAGGATTACTCGTCACGCGAACGCCGTACACACCTCCTTGGACGCTAGGACGCGTTGGGTTAACGCTCTGTTTAGTTTGTCGGCTTGGGCCGTGGGCCGGCGTCCCGCGCGCTGGACAGGCCTCGGGATTTGTAAGAAAGTATTAACACTTACGCGTCGCTGAAGGGATCGGGGGTATGAAGCCATGATGGCGGCCGACGGGCCCTTGCGCAAATTTCGGACAGTCGATGGCGGCAAGAAGCTGAGCCGCCTTCCGGTTGCATCCGCATTGCGGACGCTCGATCTCGAATGCGAGGGGTTGAACCGGCTACGCGAGGCTTTGGCCGGCCCCATGAGCCGCGCCTTTGGCGATGCCTTGCGCATTCTGCGCGCGGCGCGCGGACGGGTCGTCGTCACCGGCATCGGCAAGAGCGGCCACGTCGGCCAGAAGATCGCCGCCACATTCGCTTCGACGGGGCGGCCGGCGTTCTTCGTGCATCCGACCGAGGCCTCGCACGGCGACCTCGGCATGATCACGCCCGATGACGTGCTGTTGGCGCTGTCATGGTCAGGCGAGACGGTCGAGCTGAAGCCCCTGATCACCTACTCACGGCGCTATAACGTGCCGCTGATCGCCATCACCTCGCGCGCCGATTCCGCCTTGGGCCAGCATTCCGACATTGTGCTGGAGCTGCCGCGCACAAAGGAGGCGTGCCCGCACGGGCTGGCGCCGACCACCTCGACCACCATGCAGCTCGCCCTCGGCGACTGCCTCGCCGTCGCACTGCTCGAAGCCAAAGGCTTCACGCCGCAAGAGTTTAAGGCGTTCCACCCCGGCGGCTCGCTCGGCGCCAGCCTGAAGTACGTGTCCGACGTCATGCACAAGGGCGAGCGCATGCCGCTCGTGCGCGACACCGTACCGATGAGCGCCGCGCTCGTCACCATGACGCAGAAGAGCCTCGGCTGCCTCGGCATCGTCGACGCTAAGGGCAAGCTTATCGGCATCGTGACGGACGGCGACTTGCGCCGTCACATGGGCGAGAATCTCATTCGTCGCCGTACCGTCGACATCATGACGCGGGCGCCGAAGACGGTGAAGCCCGGCATGCTCGCCTCAGCGGCTCTCGAGCTGATCAACGCCTCGCGCATCACCGCGTTGTTCGTCGTCGAGCGCGGCAAGCCGGTCGGCGTCATACACGTGCACGATCTGCTGCGCGCCGGCATCGCCTAGCTGCCAGAAATCTCCAGAGCGTCAGACGGGCTCGACCGTGAGTACCGTGCCTTTGCAGCCGATGACGCGCACGTGTGCACCGCGCGCTGCCTCGGCGCCTTCCGCCGGCCAGACGCTATCGGCAGCCCGCACGCTACCGCGGCCACCGCGCTCTATCGGCTCGACGACGGCTACGACCTGGCCGATGAGCTGCTCGCCGCGGCGATTGAGATCAGGCTCGCTGGATGGCATCCAGTGCGACCATTTTTGATCGACGACCAGGTCGCCGACGAGGAGCAGCAGCCCAGCGACCAGCCAGATCCAGCCGCCGGCGATGCTCTTGTAGATCGCTAATAGGCCATAGAGCGCGGCGCCGACACCGACGATGGGCAGCACGAGGCTCGCCAGGGCGGCCAGCCAAACAAGGGCGCTTGGACGCCGGTCTGGTTCAGTTGAAGGCATGCTCGACAAGCAGACAGGTGCCGTTTGTACCGGTGATTTTCACCCGCGCTCCCTGCGGCGCGTCGGACCCTTGCGCATTCCATACGGTATCGCCGACGCGCACCTTGCCGCGCCCGTGCGCGATCGCCTCCTCGACCGTCACCACGCGGCCGATGTATTGCGCGGCCCGCAGGTTGAGCTCGGGCTGGTCGCTGGCCGCGACGTCAGGCGCAGCGTAGCGGCGTGCGAAAAACACGGTGATGCAGGAAATGATGGCGAAGGTGATCAGCTGCCACTCCCATGCCATATCGACAGTGAGCCCGAGCGCCCCGACGATCAACGCCGCGATCCCGAACCATACGAAGTGCACGCCCGGTACAACCGACTCGAGCGCGAACAGCGCCACAGCCACGATGAACCAGTTCCACGCGCCAAGGTTCCAGAAGAATTCGGACAATCCCATGGCTCACCTCTCCAACGCGACGACGCAACATAGCAACAGTTGGCGCGTCATCGCCATTGCTATGCGCGGGGAACGCTGCCGCGCGAGGCAGGTGGCGCCGGTTGCGCGGGGCCTCCGCCGCCGAAAGCTTCACCGGTTATCTGCGCAAGACCGGCCAACGAACCGATCACCGACGATGCCTCGAGCGGCATGAGGATGACTTTCTGGTTTGGTGCTTTGGCGAGCGACTCCAGCGCTTTTACGTAGTTGTTGGCGATGAAGTAGTTGATCGCCTGAACGTTGCCCTTCGAGATAGCGTCAGAGACGAGCTGCGTTGCCTTGGCCTCGGCTTCGGCGGAGCGTTCGCGCGCTTCGGCGTCGCGGAAGGCGGCTTCGCGCCGGCCTTCGGCTTCCAACACGACGGCCAGCTTCTCGCCCTCTGCGCGCAGGATCGCCGCCTGCCGCAGGCCTTCCGATTCGAGGATCTGGGCGCGCTTCTCGCGCTCGGCCTTCATCTGCCGGGCCATGCTGTCCACGAGGTCGCGCGGCGGATCGATGTCCTTGATCTCGATGCGCGTAACCTTGATGCCCCAGGCTTCCGTCGCCTGGTCGAGGACTTGTAGCAGCCGCGCATTGATCTGATCGCGGTTGGACAACAGCTCGTCGAGGTCCATCGAGCCCATGACAGTGCGGATGTTGGTCATGGTGAGGTTGACAATCGACGGCTCGAGCTGATCGACCTCATAGGCGGCGCGCGCCGCGTTGATGACCTGGAAGAAGGTCACGCCGTTGACCCGCACCATGGCGTTGTCGCGTGTGATCACATCCTGGCTCGGGATGTCGAGCACCTGCTCCTTCATGTTCATGCGGTGCCCGACGCGCTCCATCACCGGGACGAGGATGTGCAGCCCGGGCTGCAGGGTCCGCGTGTAGCGGCCGAAGTTTTCGACCGTGTAGTTCATGCCCTGGGGAACGATCTTGACCGTCGACCACAGGACGACGATGGCCAGGATGACGAGCAGGATGCCGAAGATTTCGAAGCCACCCGAAATCGGGCTCAAGTCTTCAGGTTGCATTGGAAAGCCCCCTCGTGAAGGCATCGTCCAGGTTGGCGCCAGGGTACGGCGCGGAAGAAAACATAAGGTTAAAAAATAATTTGGCGGCAGTTACTTATGGAACAGCGTGCAGCCGGGATGCGAGCTGCGCCTATAGCCAGCCCCTAAGCTCGCGGCGCACTACCGCCTCGATAGCGCGAATGCCCTCGGCGCTGTCGTTGAGCGCCGGCAGATAGGCGAATTTCTCCCCGCCGCCCGCCTCAAAGTAGTGGCGGTTCTCGCCGTCGAGTTCCTCCAGCGTCTCGAGACAATCGGCCGAGAAGCCGGGTGCCACGAGAGCGAGCCGCTTAACGCCCTCGGCGGCGAGGCGCTTCACCGTCTCATCGGTGTAAGGCTGCAGCCAGGGGTCATTGCCAAAGCGCGACTGGAATGTCGTCAGCCACTTATCCTCGGGCCAGTCGAGCGCCGCACGCAGCAGCCGCGACGTCTTCTGGCACTGGCAGTAGTAGGGGTCGCCCGCTTCGAAATAGGCCTGCGGCATGCCGTGGAAGGTGGCGATGAGGATCTCGGGCGTGAAGTCGAGCTTGGCCAGACCGCGACGCATCGAGTTGGCCAGCGCGTCGATATAGACGGGATCGTCGTGATAGCTCGGGGCAACGCGCACCGCCGGCTGCCAGCGCATACGCATGAGCGTGCGGAAAGCGTGATCGGCGGCCGTCGCCGTCGTCGCCGCCGCGTACTGCGGATAGAGCGGCACCAGCAGGATGCGATCGCAGCCCTTCTCCATCAGCGCGCGGATGCGGCTGTCTGTGGTCGGGTTGGCATAGCGCATGGCGAAGTCGACCTCGACGCGCTCCGGCATGCCGAGCGCGACGGCGAGCTTTTCCGCCTGCGAGCGCGTGATCGTCTTGAGGGGGCCTTCATCGCGCTCGTTGTTCCAGATGGTGGCGTAGTCCTTGCCTTTGCGGCCTGGGCGCACAGTGAGGATGATGAGGTTGAGGATCGGCCACCACTTCCAGCGCGGCACCTCGATAACGCGCTCGTCCGACAGGAATTCTTTGAGGTAGCGGCGCATCGACCAGTAATCGGTGCCGTCGGGCGTGCCAAGATTGAGCAGCAGCACGCCGATGCGACCGCAACGCTGGGCGGGATGGCCGACTGGCCTATGCTTCGAATCGGGCTGGAACGCGGTAGTAGGCTTGATTTCGTTCACGATTGGATGGGCCTCTGGCTGCCGGCGGGTGACCGGCGCACCTTAGCCAATATGACCTGCCGAAGCGAAGTCTCAAGCCTTGGGGGACCCTGATGCCCGACGTCGGGGTGCGCTCTGCCGGTGCACGCGCTTGACCACCGGCGCGCCGTCCGCCTCGTCCACCTCTTGCTCCTTGAGCGCGACGGCCGATCGCCAATAGGCGGCGATGTTGCGCCGTAATCGGCGCGGACCGTCGGCGAATAGGCGCTCGCCGCGCGGCCGCGCCGCTTCGCGCAGCTCGGACTGGCGCTGACGAACGGCCTTCTCGACGATCGCCGCCTGCTCGTTGCCGAAGCCTGCCGCGGCGTCGGAATGCACAAAGACGACGAGCATCGCAAGGTCGTGGTCATCGCCCAGAAGTTGCGAGAGCCTGCGCGCCTCGCTGGCGCGCGCCCCAAGGTAGTCGGGCCAGGCGCGGGCCAGCAGCGTCATCTGCCGCCAATGCGCCTGTGTCCCCTTGCGCCAATCGTGAAACGCTTCGTCCGTCTGCTCTTCGTATGCTTGGCAGAGCGCACGGCGCGCTTTGCGGTAGGAACGTTCAAGGCCGGCGCCGACAACGTCGAACCCGCTGCCGTCGATATGCAGCTCGGCGAGGCGCTTCTTGGCGTCGGAAAGACGGCCTTGGGCTTCCTTCAAGCCGGGCGGCGCGCCCTCGCCGTTGGTCGCCGCGATACGCTCGCGCAGGCTGCCAACGAGGCCCTTGGGCCCGAAGCCGGCAGATTCTTCGAGCTTGTTGACCGTCTCGAGCAGCACATGCCGGTCCCGCTCGCCCGACAGGCCGAGACCGATGTCGCGGAGCTGAGCATTTTCCTGGGTGAAGGCGGCTTCGCCCATGGCCGGACGGACGAGCCGCAACAGAGCGCGCAACCGCTTAAGCGACTTGCGGGTTTCATGCACGGCGACGACCTGATCGCCCTTGTCGTGCAATTGGCTTTGAGCCCGTTCGATCTGCTCGACGGCGATGCGCCGGCAACCTTCGTCGAAAGGCTCACCAAGCTTGAAGCGAAAGGCCATGCAATTTCCGTAACCGGCTGTACTCAACCCTGCGAAAAGACCGTACAGATCCGTTCGGGCATTTGATGCCACATGACAGTCGGGCGCAAGCGCACCGCTGAACGATATGCGTCTGCGCGCTCATTGCTTCAATTGCGCGCCCGTCGCCTGGCCAGCGCCCATTCCAACCAAAATTCTACGCGCTTGTCAGGGTCTTGGGCTGTCACAAAGTCGGTAATGACAGCAATGGAATCCGCCCCGGCCGCGACAACACCCGCGGCGCGCTCCGGCGTGATGCCGCCAATGGCGACAAGCGGCAGCCCGCCGATACGCGCCCTCCAGGCGCCGATGCGCGCCAGCCCCTGCGGCGCCCACCGCATCGCTTTGAGTTTCGTTTCGTAAATGGGGCCCAGCGCGACGTAGTCAGGCTGGACGGAGAGCGCCGTTGTCAGCTCTGCCTCGCTGTGCGTGGAAATTCCTAGGCGCACGCCCGCTGCCTTGATCGCCGCCACGTCGGCGCCCGCCAGATCCTCCTGGCCGAGGTGCACGTAGTCCGCGCCGGCGTCGATCGCCTCACGCCAGTAATCGTTGACGATGAGCTGGCAGCCGTGGTCGCGAGCGACGGAAAGGCTCTCGCCGATCTGGCGGCGCACGTCCGCGGCCGACGCATCCTTGACGCGCAGTTGCAGTGTGCGCACGCCGAGCGGGACAATGCGCGCCACCCAAGTTGCATCGGGCACGATCGGATAGAAGACATCGAGCCCGGCGGCGCGCGTCTCACTCATTGCCGCGTTTCAGATCGAAGAACGGTGTGCCGGCGACGGGGGTCGACGGCTGCGCCATGTCGCGAACGCCCATCAGGCCGGCCTCGAAAGCCGCGCGTCCGGCGTTGATGGCCTGCGCGAACGCTTCTGCCATGCGTACGGGATCACCCGCCTTGGCCACCGCCGTATTCAGCAGCACGCCATCGAAGCCCATCTCCATGGCTTGGGCCGCATGCGAAGGCGCGCCGATGCCGGCGTCGACGATCAGCGGCACGTCGGGGAAATAAGCGCGCAGGCTCTGCATGGCGTAGGGGTTGGCAAGGCCGCGTCCGGTGCCGATCGGCGCGCCCCACGGCATCAGCACTTGGCAGCCAGCCGAGAGCAGACGCTCGGCGACCGACAGGTCTTCGGTCGTATAGGGCAGCACCTTGAAGCCATCGCCGTTGAGCACCGCAGCCGCTTCGGCCAGGCCGTAAACGTCCGGCTGCAGCGTGTCGTCGTTGGCGATGACCTCCAATTTCACCCAGTCGGTGGCGAACACCTCGCGCGCCATGTGCGCCGTCGTCACCGCTTCTTTGACCGTGCGGCAACCCGCCGTGTTGGGCAGCACGCGCACGCCCAGCGCGCCGATCAGCTCGAGAAAGCGCTCGCCCATGCGCCCGCGCGCCTGTTCGCGACGCAGCGAAACGGTGACGATGCCGGCGCCGCTTACCTGCACCGCGCTCGCCAGCACGTGCGGCGAAGGGTATTGCGCCGTGCCGATCAGCATGCGCGACGGCAGCTCGACACCGTACAACGTGAGTGCGCTTTTTGCTTTGGCCGTTGGTTCGGGCGCGTTCATGATTGCAGCTCAGCCCCCGTGCCGGGGGGAAACGATTTCGATGCGATCGCCATCGAGCAGCGCCGTGGCCGCGCGAGCGCGCTCCGGGACGAAGTCGCCGTTGCGCGCCGTGGCGACGCGGGTGCCAGCAAGACCGCGCTCGGCAACGAGATCGGCCAATGTGGCGGCCTCCGTGGCCAGCGGACCGCCATTGACCAGGATCGCTCTTTTGACCCGTGCTGCGTTCACCTTCACTGTCCCTATGTGGCGCTTGAGGGCGGTTTCCTTCGCCGCACGATTCAACAGGCTCCGGCCGGAAAACTCAAGCGCACTCGACTGTTGCGCGCGTTGACGTACCCCACGGCGGGTGCCATGAATACTGCATATAAGGACGGGGCGAAGTTTTGCTCGAATTATTGACCGGCAGGCTCGCCGACGTGCCCACAACAAATAATTGGGCTGGGGGGATTGCATGGCGTCGAGTGGCCTTGAGACCGCGCCGCAGGGCGCGCCCGCTTCCGGGGCTCCGACGGAAGTACGCATCTACCCGCACTCGCCAATTCTCTACTGGTGGGTGGTCTGGGCCTACGGCTTCTTCTGCGCTGCGCTGACATTCATTCAAGGCGAGACATTCACTATCGGCGGTGGCAAGCCGCTGCTCATCCATCCAAGTCCCTGGGTGGGCATCTCCTTCACCATGCTGCTGCTTTTCGTGGCGCTTTCCACCACCGTGAAGGCGCGCGGCATAGGCTCCATTCTCCTCATCCTGCTGCTCATCGGATCGGCGGTCGGAACGCAATTCATCATGAGCATCGAGGGTCTGTTCAGGACGCCACCGGCGATCCTCGTGCACATGAACCTCGCGTTCTACATGATGGTCTCCTCGGCGCTGTTCGTCGTCTGGGTGGTGATCGTCTTCGGCTTCGACCGGCTGAGCTACTGGCGCTTCCGCGGCGCCCAGATCGAGCGCGTGCAGCGCTTCGCCAGCGTCCTCGGGCGCGCGCCGGAAAGCTATTCGGTGATGCACGTGCGCCTGACTCGCTTCACCGACGACATCCTCGACCATAAGATCCTCGGCCTCGGTATCGTCGGCCTGGGCACCAGCGACATCGAGGGCAAGATCGCCATCTTCGGCGGCGGCAACGAGGTCTTTCGCATCGAGAACGTGTGGCGGGCCGCGCGGTTGCTGCGCGAGATCCAGGCGATGATGGGACCGAAGGCCACCGTCGTCACTTAACGAGCAGCTCCGAGGCTGTGCCGCTCTCGATGTAGTCGGCGACCGCCCGTGCCAGTACCGGCGCCAAGAGAAATCCGTGCCGGTAGGCGCCG
The DNA here is from genome assembly GCA_036559705.1 of Hyphomicrobium sp. Classification (GTDB taxonomy): domain Bacteria; phylum Pseudomonadota; class Alphaproteobacteria; order Rhizobiales; family Hyphomicrobiaceae; genus Hyphomicrobium_A. The sequence continues at coordinate 15,448 of DATBSP010000119.1, read as the reverse complement.
TTGACGAAAATGTGCCGGCCGCCGTCGCGCACTACAGCGCGCGGCATGTTGTCGGGGAAGGCCGGGCGCACGCCGACGCCGAGATCGATAATCTCCGCTTCGGCGAATGCCGGGTGCACGGCATAGGCTCCGCCCAGCAGCTCGAGCGCGGAGCGGACGCTGACAGGGCCCGCGTCCTCGGTCTCTATCAACGTTGCGCCGATCATGAAGAGGCCGTCCCCCCATGGCACGACGTAGAGGGGCACGCGCGGGTGCAGGAGTTGCACCGGACGCTGTAGTGAGACCTCATGGGAACAGATCAACAGACGCTCGCCGCGCACACCGCGGAGGTTCGGCAGAGCATCGCGCGCCGCGAGGCCACGGCAGTCGATAATAGTATCGTTCGCCTCGGCAGGCGGCGCGCCGCCCAACACAATCTCCACTCCCGCCTGCTGCACCTCCGTCAGCATGAACTCCAGCGCCGCCGGCGCCGGCATGTGGGCCTCGTCGGGGAAGTGAAGCGCCGAGGTGAAGCGTCCGGCAAGGTCGGGCTCCATGGCGCCGAGCTCGTTGGCGTCAATCAAGCGATGGCTCTGTGTGCGCCGTGCGAAGCGTTCGAAGTCGCCGCGGTCGCGTGCGGCGGCGACGACGAGGCTGCCGTTCGATTTCAGCGCCGGATAGAAGTTGCGCCACAGCGCGACACCCTCGCGGCCGAGCTGCCGCAGCATAGCTGGCGCCGTCTCGGCCTCGCGCTCGGGCGCCAGCATGACGGCCGCATAAAGGCTCGCCGCATCGGTGAACGGCTCGGCGCTCGCCTCGATAAGACGCACGCGATGGCCGGCGCGGGCAAGCGTGAGTGCTTGCCAGAGGCCGAGAATTCCGGCGCCTAGCACCGTGATTGAGCGAGTGTTGACGGGCATGGCTTCGTTTGTCGGAGTGCGGGCTCGCCTACCGTTCGCACGTTGCAGCGCCGCTCTCAATCCCCGAGCGCGGCGCCTTCCCGACGCGCATCGGCGGCACCTTCGAGGTGCCCGTCGCGCCGCGTAACGATGTGGATGCCGGAATTCATCAGCGATGGCACGATGCGGTGTCCGAGCGGCCTTAAGGTCAACGCCAGCGGCACCGCGGGCCAATCGAGCTCGATCTCGAGGCCACTACCCTGGCTGCCGAAGTTGGTGAGGTCGGCGGCCGTCTGCGCGTCGAGGCGCCAGTCGAGAAGCGCGATGAGCGCCTTCACGACGTAGAGGATGATGCGGCTGCCGCCGGGAGAGCCGAGCACGGCTTCGACGTTGCGCTGCTTGTCGAACACGATGGTCGGAGCCATCGAGCTGCGCGGGCGTTTGCCGGGCCCCACGGCGTTGGCGACGGGGTGGCCCGCCGCGTCGACCGGCGTTAATGAGAAATCGGTCAGCTCGTTGTTGAGCAGAAAGCCCGCCGCCCAGTTGTGCGAGCCGAAGCCACCCTCGATAGTGGTGGTCATGGCGACGGCGTTCCCGTCGCCGTCGATGATCGAGATGTGGCTGGTGCCGGCGCGCTCGACGGTTGCATCGACGCCGAACGATTGGCGCTTGAGGCCGGGTGGCTCGCCAGCCTTCGGCTTATCGGCGGCGCGCCGCTGATCGATCAGCGCCCGCCGCTGCGCGATATAAGCATCATCCAGCAGGCCGTCTGGGATAGCGACGAAATCCGGATCGCCGATGTAGCGGTTACGATCGGCATAAGCGAGCTTTTGAGCCTCCGCGATGAGATGCACGGCCGCCGCATTGAGTGCCGCATCGGAGCCGTTGCCGAGGTCGAACGGCTCGACCAGCTTCAGCGTTTGCGCCACCGTCGGTCCGCCCGACGACGGCGGACCGACGCCGCAGACCTCGTGCCCCCGATAGGTGATGCACAGCGGCGCACGCTCCTTCACCGCGTAGCCCTTGAGGTCGTCGAGCGTCATGCCGCCCACCGCGATTGGCGCTGACGCCACCGCATCGACGATCGCCTGCGCTATCGGTCCCTCGTAGAACGCAGCCGAGCCGCCCGCCGCAATGCTGCGCAGCGTCGCTGCAAATTCGGGGTTTTTCAACAGATGCCCTATCGGCAGCGCATTGCCGGTTCTGGTGAAAAAGTAGCGCCGCGCCGCCGGCACGAAGCTATCGGCCCCGTCGATGCGCAACAAAATGTGCAGCCGCTGCGAGATGTCGAAGCCCTGTTCGGCAACGCGGATCGCCGGCTCGAACAGCTTCGCCCACGGCAGCTTGCCGTGCCGCTTGTGCACGTCCTCGAGCAGGCGAACGAGGCCCGGCACGCCGATACTGAGTCCCGACAGCACCGCTTGGTCGAACGGCATCGGCTTGCCTTTGACGAGAAAGCGGTCGGGGTGCGCCGAGGCCGGCGCCGTCTCGCGACCGTCATAGACCTTCAGCTCCGCATTCGCCTTGTCCCAGTGGAGGATGAAAGCGCCGCCGCCGATGCCGCTCGACTGCGGCTCGACGAGGTTGAGGACGAACTGTGTCGCGATCGCCGCATCGATGGCCGAGCCGCCGGCGCGCAGCATCTCGCGCCCCGCTTCGGCAGCGAGTCCGTTGGTGGCCGACACCATGTGGCGCTTGGACGTCGCCAGCTCGTGCGTCTCCAACCCCGTCGAAGCCTCGGGCTGGCTGCGCGGGTCGAGCAGCTGCGCATCGGCGGCAACGGCGAACGCCAGCAGCAGGAGTGGCGCAGCGAGGTGGGCGAATTTGCGAGGGAGCATGGCAACCGGGCGAGACGGAGAGTTGTTCACCAACTTCCGCCATCATGCCGCCGAGCACAATGGCTGTTGGAAGGGAACACCGCATGGAAAGCCGGAGACCGTTGGTTTGGCCGCTGGCCGGGGCGCTGCTCGGCTTCGTGCTGCTGGCTGCGAGCGTCGAGCACGGCATGACGCGCGGGAGTGTTCTGTCTCTGCTCGGCACGACGCAGACAATCATTGGGCAGCGCATCGCCTATCCGACGGAAGCGCCGGCGAAAGTCACGGCCGTCATCGTCACCATGTTGCCGGGCGAGGCGACTGGCTGGCACCGGCACGACATACCGATGTTCGGCTACATTCTCGAAGGCGAGGTCACCGTCGACTACGGCGCCAAGGGCACGCGCATCTATAAGAAGGGGGACGCGCTTATGGAGGCCATCGACTGGGAGCACAACGGACGCAACTCCGGCTCGGGGCCGGCACGCGTCCTTGCCGTGTTCATGGGAGCCGAGGGCGTGCCCGACACCGACGTGCTGCCAAGCCCTCCGCCTCAGTGAAAATCGCGCGACTTGGGGATGATGCGCGCATAGCGCGGATGTGTGGCCCAGCGCGGGTGCATTTTGTTTGATCCTCCATCCGGCAGCGTAGGCGGGCGTGCTGAGTCCGGACCGGGCCGCAGCACTTCATCCGCATTGGCAAACGGCACTTTCATCTCTGCCGCCTGCTTCGACAACAGCTGCAGCCAGTCGCTGCGGTCCTCCAGCTTGGCGGAGACGACATGGATGATGTCCTCGTGCCGCTGGATGCGGCCGTGGATGACGATGAGGCGGGCGCCCATCACCTCCTTGCGGAAGCGCTCGAGCGTCTTCGGCCATACGACAGCGTTGGCGACGCCCGTCTCGTCCTCGATAGTCATGAACACGACACCCTTGGCCGAGCCGGGGCGCTGGCGCACCAGCACGACGCCGGCCACTGAGACGTAGGCGCCGTCCTTCACGCCGCGTAAGCCATCGCAGGTAAGCACCCGGCGCGCCGCGAAACGTTCGCGCAGGAAGCTCATCGGGTGCGCCTTGAGCGATAGGCGCAGCGTCTGGTAGTCATTCACGACGTGCTCGGACGGCCGCATTTCGGGGAGCTGCACGAACGGTTCGGCGGCAGCCTCCCGCGTCTCGGTCCACGCGAACAGCGGCAGCGGCTCAGCGGCGCCCAGCGCCTTCACCTCCCACAGCGCCTGACGGCGGTCGAGGCCCATGGAGCGGAAGGTGTCCGCCGCGGCAAGCTTCTCCAAGCTGATCAGCCGCAGCCGCGCCCGCGCCCACACATCGTGCACATCGCGGAAGGTGGATCCCGGGAACAAGTCCCGGGATGACATCTGCGAGGCCTTCTCACTGAAGGTTCGCGCGGCGACGAGCTTTTTGACTTCCTCTTCCTGCAGGCCATCGATCTGGCGCAGTCCGATGCGCAGGGCCGGGCAGCCGTCGGAGCCGCCCGCTTCCAGCGTGCAGTCCCAGTCGGAAAGGTTGACGTCGGCGGCGCGCGCCTCCACCGCATGCTCGCACGCATCGCGCACGATCTGCGCCGGCGCATAAAAGCCCATCGGCTGCGAGTTCATGAGTGCCGCCGCGAACGCCGCTGGATGGTGGCACTTGATCCATGACGAGACGTAGACGAGGTGCGCGAAGCTTGCCGCGTGGCTCTCGGGGAAGCCGTACTCGCCGAAGCCCTTGATCTGGTTGAAGCAGCGCTGCGCGAAGTCCTTGTCGTAGCCGCGCGCGGCCATGCGCGAGACCATCTTTTCTTCGAGGAGACCGATGGTGCCGCGGCGGCGGAAGGTCGCCATCGCCTTGCGTAATTCGTTGACCTCCGCGTCGGAAAACTTGGCGGCGACCAGCGCGATGCGCATCGCCTGCTCCTGGAACAGCGGTACGCCCTTGGTCTTGCCGAGGATGTTTCTCAATTCGTCCTTGGGCCCGTGCTCAGGCGCCGGCGAGGGATAATGCTCGGCCTCGACGCCGTCGCGGCGGCGGAGGTAGGGGTGCACCATGTCGCCCTGGATAGGCCCCGGGCGCACGATTGCCACTTCGATGACGAGATCGTAGAAGCAGCGCGGCTTCAGGCGCGGCAGCATGTTCATCTGCGCGCGGCTTTCCACTTGGAACACGCCGATGGAATCTGCCCTGCACAACATATCGTAGACCGCACTATCCTTGCGCGGCACGGTGGCGAGGGTCAACGTCTTGCCCTCATGCAGCTTGATGAGGTCGAAGGCCTTGCGGATGCAGGTGAGCATGCCGAGCGCCAGCACATCGACCTTCAACAGGCCAAGCGCGGCGATGTCGTCCTTGTCCCATTCGATGAAGGTGCGGTCGTCCATCGCCGCGTTGCCGACGGGCACGACCTCGATGAGCGGCCCGCGCGTCAGGACAAAGCCGCCGACGTGTTGCGACAGGTGGCGCGGGAAGCCCATTAGCTCGTGCGCCAGCTCCAGCACCGTTGCAAGCAGCGGATCTGTGGGATCGAGGCCCGCCGCGCGCACATGCTTCTCCGGCAACTCGCCGCCGCTCACCGTTCCCCACACCATGCCGGCCAGCGCCCCGACCGTGTCCTCCGACAGTCCCATGGCCTTCCCGACGTCGCGCACGGCAGAGCGCGCGCGATAGGAAATGACGGTGGCAGCGAGCCCGGCGCGGTCGCGGCCGTAGCGGGCGTAAATGTATTGGATCACCTCCTCGCGCCGCTCGTGCTCGAAGTCGACGTCGATGTCGGGCGGCTCCTTGCGCTCGGGCGAGACGAAGCGCTCGAACAGCACGTCGATCTCGGTGGGGTCGACCGAGGTGATGGCGAGGCAGTAGCAGACGACGGAGTTGGCCGCCGAGCCGCGCCCCTGGCAGAGGATGTCCTTGGAGCGCGCGAAGTGCACAATGTCGCGCACGGTGAGGAAGTACTGGGCATATTTGAGCTCGGCGATGAGCTGCAGCTCGCGCGTGATGAGCGCGTGCACTTTTTCCGGGATGCCGTCGGGGAAGCGCCAGTGCGCCCCTTCCCAGGCGAGCTCCTCCAGATGCCCCTGCGGGGTCTTGCCGGGCGGCGTCGGCTCGTCGGGGTATTCGTAGACGAGCGCGTCGAGATCGAACGTGCAGGCTTCGGCGATCTCCAGCGTGCGGGCGAGTGCATCAGCGTGGCCGCGGAACAGGCGCGCCATCTCCGCCGGCTGCTTGAGATGCCGCTCGGCGTTGGCTTCGAGCTTGAGGCCGGCTTCCTGGATGGTCGTCTTCTCGCGCACGCACGAGAGCACGTCCTGCAGCGGGCGGCGGTGCGGCGCGTGATAGAGCACATCGCCGGTAGCGACGAGCGGCGTATCGCAGCTCCTTGCCAGCGCGCTCAACGCGGCGATGCGTGCCCGGTCGTCCCCGCGATAGGTGTAGCTCGCCGCCAGATACAGCGCCGCCCCGCCCAGCACCTCCTTGATGCGCCGCAGCTCATCCCCAAGGCTCCTCCGAGCTAGCGAGGAGGGGGAGGGAGATTCTTTTGCTTCACGCTCAGAACGACGCATGAAGGGGATGATGGCGGCGGTGCGCGGGGTCGCGTCATCGGCTGCGGCAACAGCGCGCCAGTCCCAATCGTCGGGAGCAAGCGCGATGAAGATCTGCCCTTCGGCGTGCTGGGCAACGTCGTCGAGATACAACGTGCAGGCACCTTTCTTGGCGCGCATTTGCCCGAGCGACAGCAAGCGCGACAGACGCCCATATGCCTGGCGGTCGCGCGGCAGGCATAAAAGGCTCGGCGCATCCATGAGATCGAGCCGCGCGCCGACGATCAGCTTGAGACCCAACTCCTTGGCGGCAATGTGCGCACGCACGACGCCGGACAGGGTGTTGCGGTCGGTGACGGCGAGCGCCACCAGCCCGAGCGCTTGCGCCTGAGCGACGAGCTCCTCGCCGTGCGAAGCCCCGCGCAGGAACGAGAAGTTGGTCGTTACCTGCAGCTCGGCATAGCGTGGCGGGATGGACTTCTTCGACATGCAGCTACCCGAACAGGCCGTGCAGGAACCAGCGCGGCAGCTCCTCCTCGCGACCGTAAAGGCCTTCGCGAAACACCCAGTAACCGGCGCCGCCCTCGTCCTCGATGCGGTAGTAATCGCGCGTGCCGCTCTTCTTCGCCGCGATCTCATCCCACCATTCGGGCGCAATGCGCTGCGGCCCCTGCGCGCGCACGATGCGTCGCTCCACCCGCCGCCATACGAAGCTTGCGGGCGGTCCTTCCGGCACCTCGGCGACGACGCGGATCGGCTCCGGGCGCTCCAGCAGCAGCGGCGGGCGCCTTGCGCCGGATGGCAGCGGCCAAGTGAGCTCATTGGAACGCGCGAGCGCCGCGACCTGCGCCTCGGCGCGCTCGGGGATGTGGCTCGCCCGCGGCTCGAGGCGGCGGACGCGGGCGGGGCCTAGACGGTTTGCCAACCGGTCGACGAGCTGCGTTGCGTCGGTGCATGCGCCGCCCTTGAGACGGGGGGCGAGCGCGGCCTGCTGGGCGCCCGGCTTTTCCACCTGCACGGCGGCGAGCATCATCACGTCAACGCCGAAGCCGGCATCGAGTGCGGCAAGCTTCTCGCCGATGAGCGCCGTCATGTGCTCGGGCGCCCATGATGGGGCGCTCAAGCCGGCGCGCGCCTCGGCGACGGTGCCGTCGGCGCGATAGAGCGACAGGCAGAGGCGGCGCGCGCCGAGGCCGCGTGCACTCAAGTGCGCGCATAATTCCTGCGCCAGGACCGCCGTCTCGGCTTCGAGTTGCTCAGCCGAGATGAGCGGATCGGGCCACGAGCGCTGCACGAACAGCGCCGGCGGCTCGATGAGCGGTCGGCGCGGCTCGGCCCGCACGCCCAACGCCTGATCAAGACGCGTGAGCACGGCTTCGACGCCCTTGGCCGAGCGGAAGCGGCGCTGCAGGGCGGCGCGCGGCAGGCGATAGAGCTCCCCGATGCGGCGCAGGCCGAGACGCTTTAAAAGCAGCGCGGTTTCCGGTGCGAGGCGCAAGGCTTCAATGGGGAGGCCGGCAAGGCTCGCTCCGCTGCGACCCTCCTCGGCCAGTGCCGGTGAAGGCGCGAAGCGGGCAAGCGCGTGGGCGGCGCCGAGCGTGTCGGCGAGGCCGGCGCGCACCGTCAGCTTGAAGCGCGACAGGCGGGCGACGAGATCGGCGATGAGTTGAGCTTCGCCGCCGTAAAGGTGGGCGACACCGGTGATGTCGATCCACAGGCCATCGTCGCCGTCGACATTGCGATTGGGCCCATAGCGCCCGCACCAGCGGGCGAGGCGCAACAGCGCGGTGTGGTCACGGCGCGGGTTGGCCGGCTGCGTGGCGAGGCCAGGCAAGGCGGCGCGCGCATCGGCGAGGGCCTGACCGATGCGCACGCCTTCACGCGCCGCCCGCATGTTGACGGCGGTGATGCGGATGCCGTGTGTGCCCGTCTCGGTGAGGGCGAGCGGTACGTCATCGGGCGCCAATGACGGCTGCGCGCGGCGCATCCGCTCGATGGGCCACAGCGGCAGCCATACGGAAACGATGCGTTTCATCCGACCATTCCAAGAGATGAGGCACCGGCTCGCCCGTCAGCGGGCGGTGTCGGCAGCGTTCGAGGGCGACGGCGTACCGGGGCGCCCCGGGCGCGGCGCCGTCGAAGGGATGCGAAGCGCTCCCGCGCGCACCGACACGCCAACGGGTGGCGGTGGACCCCGCCGGGGAAAGACGCGGGTCGGTGATGAGAAGGCACGGCGTGAGATGCTCCGCCGCGGCTAAGCTCAGGCGGCGCGCGGGCGTCAGCTCCGCTTCGCCGACGACACCGATGACAAGTGCGAGGCTCTGCGAGCGCAAGCCTTCCTCCATGGCCCACAGGGCATCGCCGGCGCGTGCCGTCTCGGCGAACAGCCAGGACGACGGCGCTAGGCCCAGGGCGGCAAAGCCGTGCCCGTACGGCGCACCGAGCTCGCGGGCGAACACGGAAGGCCAGCACCACAGGATGCGCGGCGGACCTGAAGGAGAAGCTTCGATGCTTTGCAGACGGCGCACGGCGAGGCGCAAGGCAAAGCCGAGCGCCGCCGCCCAATTGCCGGCACTGGCGCCGGCGGCAACTCCCGATGCCTGCGGTTCGGCCTTCACCTCGTGCAGGGAGGCGGCATCGAGGCCGGGGCTAAGACGCTGATCGAGTTCGGCGGCGCCGAGCGTCCACAGACCCACTGCAGACCCTTGCGCGGCAAGCTGGGGCGAAGAGGAGGAAGCAATGAGGGAAGAGCCGCGCTCAAGCGCCATGACGCGCGTGCGCAGCTCGGCGAGTACGCCGGCCCTGCTGTCTTGCGTGGCCGTGCCCCCCAGAACGGCGAGGAGGGACTCGCCGTTCCGGTTCGGGCAAGAGCGCCTAGGCCGAACGCTACGCAACCCATTACGCGGACACGTACTGGGGCCTGGCTCTGGCCGCGAGATCTGCTGCAGACGGCCGGACGGTGGGGTGGGGGATGGGGCCGTCTGGTCCACGGGAACGCCCTCGCTACAACCGACGCGATGGCAGCTCGAATGCCGTCGTGTTCTTTTTTTGTTCTAAACCGAACGACGATTCCGGTCAAGATCAAAGCAAGAACAAACATAGACAATAAAGGTTGCAGCGGCCTGCTCGCCACTCGTTCAAGGCCGCACCGGTGTGCGGAATTTTCCACAGCCGAGAAGTTGCCAAACGGCGATGAATCAGATCGTGCGACCTGGATGCCGCACCATCGCCCAAGAAACTGCCCGTTACGGGCCATTTACCGTGCATCGAGGGGACATGCTGCCGCAAAAATTCCGGAACCAAGCCTAAATGGTGCGATACGGAACCAGGTGTTGCACCCATGCTCTGCCGCGACAAAGTGGGATTGCTATATACGATCCATTCACCATATCGCCTCAAGCTCCCAGCGAGCTAACCCGCAACCCCGGAGCCATTCAGTAATGCCCCCTCGCAGTCTGATGAGTTCTCTTGCCCTCGCCGCGCTGACCGGCACCGCGTCGCTCGTCGCGGTACCGCAAGCGCAAGCCCAGGGTCTGATCGACTTCCTGTGGGGCGGCAGCCAGGAATGGGGCGGCAGCAAGCAGACCGTATCGTTCGACCCGAAATATACGGCTGGGCAGATCATCGTCAGCTTCGGCGACCGGCGCATCTATCTCATCACGAAGGCGGGTCAGGCCATTAGCTATCCGATCGCCGTGCCGCGCGAGCAGAGCCGCTGGCAGGGCACGACCACCGTTTCCGACAAACGCATCAACCCGTCATGGCGGCCGACCCCTGAGATGATCAGGGAAAATCCGAAGCTGCCGACATGGGTTCCAGGCGGCCATCGCATGAACCCGCTGGGCGTCCGCGCCATGTATCTCGGCGCCAGCACCTACCGCATCCATGGCACCGACGCGCCGTGGACCATCGGCCAGGCAGTGTCCAAGGGCTGCATCCGCATGTTCAACGAGGATGTGCTGGACCTTTATCCGCGCGTTCCCGTCGGCACCAAGGTCACGGTGACGTGGCAGCGCTTCTCCTCGCAGGCAATTGCCTCCAGCGAGGAGCCGGCGCCGTTCAACCCGATGGCTTCCGCTCCCACCTACAAGAGCCCGCCGCGCAGCATTCGCCAACTCACGCCGTCGGCCGACGCCGAGACGGTGGCGGACCGCCAGGATGGAGCCGCGCCCATTGATCCGGTCGCCGACGACCAAGCACTGGCAGAAGCGGCGAAAAAGCCGATTGATCCGAAGCCTGTGAAGAAGGCCGAGGTGCACAAGAAGCACGAGGCTGCCCAGACAGCTGCGGCGACGTCGGGCCCGCATGATGCGGTGGCGATCGCCGAGAAGGCCGCCGCTGCCGCCGCCAAGGCCGCCGAAGCGGCGCGGGCTGCGGCCGACGCCGCCAAGAAGGCCGCCGAGGACGCCAAGAAAGCGACGTCGGTGGAATCGAGCGAGCCGGCCAAACGCGCGGCGCTCTAAAGGCGATAAGGACAATTCGAACGGTAGAGGGCGGCGGCATCTGCTGCTCTTTGCTTTCGGCGTTCCTAGGTCGCCGGCGCGAGGCACGCTTTCAGGCTGCCGGCGAGATTGCGCATCAGCGTGAAATAGAGCTGCGGTCCGGGCGGGAGACTCATGCCCTCGGGATCGAGTGTCCCCGCTCGCGCATCCGTGCCCTCGGTGACCGCCGCGACCAGCCCTGATTGGAACAGCGGTTCGGCAAACACGCACACCGCCTGCAGGGAGCGGAGCTTCTGCCGCAGCTCGGTGAGCCGCTTGGCGCTCGGCTGCACGTCAGGGCTGACCGTGATGGAGCCGACCGCGTCGAGGTCGAAGCGATCGTCGAAATACTGGTAGGCGTCGTGGAAGACGACGAACGGTTTATCCCGCAGCGGCCGCGTCGTCGCCCCGAGCTCCGCCGTCAGCGCATCAATCTGCGCACCAAGACGCTCGGCGTTCGCCTTGAACCGCGCGGCATGCTGCGGATAGCGCTCGCCGAGCACAACCCCGACGTAGAGGCCGATCGCCTTGGCGTTGTCCGGATTGAGCCAGATGTGGCTGTCCTTCGCACTGTCATCAGCACGGTCCGGCGCATCGTGGTCGTGCCGGTGGCGCTCGAAGGTCCCAGTCTGCCTCTGGCTCAGCAGCTTGATGCCGGGTGCGTCGACGAGCGTGATGAGACGCACGCTCTCCGGCAGGGATCGAACGATTTTGCCGGTGAACGGCTCAAGCCGCTCCGAAACGCGGATGAACACGCCGGCGGCATCGATGGCGCGAATGTGGGACGGCTTCAGCGAAAAGGTGTGTGGCGACGCCGAGCCCTCCACCAGCAGCGTCGGCACGCCCACGCCTTCCATGACCCGCGCCACGAGGGAGTGGATCGGCTTGATAGTGACGACGACATCGACGCCCTCGGCGCGCGCGGCTCCCGGCAGCACCCCAAGAAAGAGAGCTCCGAGCAACGGCAATTGTCGCGGCCGGATGCCGCGCAAAGCCCGTCCCAGCGTCCAAAGGGCGCCTGCCATGCTATTGATCCAGTAGATTGCAGGATGTGATAATATCCGCAGCAACCTAGTGCACCTGCCGGCACCACGCAACTGCCACGTTCTTGCTCCATCCACTCTTAAGGAATACCCGGGTCGCCGGTAGACCGCCGCTCGCACACGCCGACGTAGAGGACATCAGAATTGCGCGCCTCTAGACCGAACCTCGCCTTCGCCGCCATGATCGCCGTACTCGGCGCCAGTGGCGCACAAGCGCACCCGCACGTGTGGGTGATCATGAACGAGACGGTGCTCTACGACAAAGGCAGCATCACCGGATTGCAGCAGGCGTGGACGTTCGACGAGTTCTACACCCAGCAGGCCATCGAGGGTCTCGATAAGAATGGCGATGGTAAGTACGACCGCGAGGAGCTGAAGGATCTGGCGCAGGTCAACATCGACGGCCTGAAGGAGTTCGCCTACTTCACCTTCGCCAAGCTCGGCGACACCGAGCTAAAGTTCAAGCCGCCGGTTGACTACTGGCTCGATTACTCCGACAAGAAGATCCTTACGCTGCACTTCACGCTGCCGCTCGAACAGCCCGTGTCCGCCCAGGCGTCCGGCTTCAATTTCGCGGTGTTCGACTCCAGTTATTTCATCGCCTTCGACTTCGCCGAGGCGGAACCCGTCAAACTCGGCGCCAACGCGCCCGCCGGCTGCAAGCCGACGATCCACGAGCCGGCCGAGGACGCCGACACACCAAAACTCAACGATGCGTTCTCGGGTGCAATGAGCCAGGGAGGAAGCGTCAATCTCGGATCGGGAGGCAAGACCGTCGCCGTCGAGTGTGCCAAGTCATAATTCCAATTGCCGCTTAAACATTTCATGCGACGCCCGGCCATAGCCCGCCCGTTCAGCCCCGGTTGTAAATCCCGCACCGATCGGCTTTGATGCGGCCACGGCTTGCCGAGAGGGGGATGGCTCGATGGACCGGCGTGAGTTCCTGAAATCGACAGGTGCCGCTGCGGCCGCGGCAACGACGGCAGTGGCTGTCACCGGCGCGGCAACCGCCGAGACCGCACTCGCCGCCCCTGCCATCTCCAAAGGGCTCCACGAACTGCGCCTTGTCATGCCGTGGGCCGACGGCTTTGCCGGCCCCGCTGATCAAGCGCATCGCCTCGGCCAACGCATCGTGACAATGAGCGAAGGGCGCATCCGCGTCGTGCCGAGTTTCGGCGTCGTCAACGGACTTGCTGCCCTCCGCAGTGGCGAAGCGGACCTCTATTTCGCCAGCGAGCACGACAACCTCGAAGCCCATCGCGGCCTCGCCTACTTCGCGGGCCTCCCCGGCGATCACGGTCTCAACCCACAGCACCTGCAAACGTGGATCGGTCTCGGCGGTGGCCAAGTGCTGTGGGATGAACTCGCCGCCGATCTCGGAGTCAAGCCGATGCTGGCCGCACACACCGGCTCGCGCAGCTACCTCCTCGCAACCGAACGCGTCGATGCCATGAGCGCACTCGCCGGCCGCAAGGCCCACGTGCAGGGCCTCGCGCGTGACGTGGCTCGCGGACTCGGCCTCGAGCCGGTGTCGGTCGCGCCGGCGCACCTCGCCGAAGCTATGCGCACCGGTGACGTTCTCGCGGCCGAATGCGGTGGCGCCATCACCAGCTACGCGCTCGGATTGCACGCCGCCGCCCCCTACTGGGCGGGCACCAGCATCAACCGGCACGGCGCGGCGCTGTCGCTCGGCATTAGCCGGGCGCTCTGGGATCGCTTCAGTACCGCCGACCAAGCCATGTTTGCCGCTGCCGCGTCCGCCGAATTCCAGCTTTCGCTGGCGGAGGAGGAAGCCCACCGGCCGCTGCTCTATCCCGAGCCTGCGGCCGGCCAAACATGGCCCTTGGCCTCCGAGCTCTCGCATGCCATTCGCCGCGTCGCCGATGCCATCGTCGCCCATACCGCCGGCGCCGACGCCCAGACGCGGCGCATCAACGACAGCCACGCGGCCTTCAGGCGTGCGGCGGTCGGTACCGACGCCATTGCCTGACATGAGGCAATTTCCGCTAGTCCCGTCCGCGTAGCGGACGGTCGCTCAAACGCGGAACATTTCGACAGCATTTTCCTGCCGTTCCGCGCGCTTTCGGGCCCCGTGAGGCAAGGGCTCGCCATCGTCCAGAAGATGGTCGCGGCGGCCCGGGGCGCCATTCATGTGCGCGGGCACCGACCAGAGCTGAGGTGTAACGTTCATCGTGCATTGGCCGAAGTACCTACGAGTCTGTCGAATTCTGACTTGGCGGACGGATCGTTTCCCCTCTCGGCGTCGGACCAATGCCTCCCCATAAAACCACGAACGGTACGAACCGCACCGGGCAAACCGACGCCGGCGCGGAGCCATTCGCGCGTGTTCTTCCCAAGAAGTCGATCGACCGTTCGACCGGGAGCGCCCATCTAGCGAAGCGCAGCGACCTGGCGAGCGCGCGCTCAAAATATGCCTTGCCGGGCGAGATACTGATCATCGACGACGAAGCACTCGATGCCGAGCGCCTGACGGCAACGCTGCGCGTGCTGTTCGGCTATCAAATGCCGATCCGGTGGGCGTCATCCCTCGGTGAGGCCATCGACAGCATGACGGAAAGTCAGCCGAGCCTCACCTTTCTCGACGACATCCTGAAACCGTCAGCTGATGCCTTCTTGTCGATTCCCGAGTTGCGGCGCGCCGGCTATATTGGTCCCATCATCGTCGTCAGCGGCGCCGTCACACAAATGCGCCGAACGCGGCTCATTGCCGGTGGCGCCAGCGACGTCATCCATAAGGATGACGTTGACAGCGTGCGGCTTGCCGAGGCGGTTGACCGCTCGCGTGCGCTTGAGCCGCCGACGGAGCGCAACGACTAAACTGCTCGTCGACTAGGCAGACAAAGTTCCCTCACAATGTGTGTTATACGTGCGGTCACCTGTCGCACGCACGACGCGCGTCAACATTCTGCTGCAGCAGTCTGTCTGATACGCCTTGGTCACTCACTAAGAGGGGTAGTCATGCTTAGAACACACGGCCTCGTCGTATGCGCGACATTGTCCGCAAGCTCTATGTCGTTCGCCGAGGAAATCAAACTTCCGCCCGAGGTCACGCCGGCGCTGCGTGCGGCCTGCGAGAGCGACGTTCGCCGCCTCGGCTGCGTTGACAGCACGCCGACGTATTCCGAGGTCAAGAGTTGCGTCGTCGCCAAGTACATGCGGCTCGGCCAGCGCTGCAAAATACAGCTCGCCTCGGCCGGCTACTCGGGCCCGTCGAACGTCCCAAAATCCGGCATCAAAGCCGCGTCGATCAAAGCCAAACCGGAGTTCAAAGCCGCTTCGGAGTAACGCTGACGGCCCGCGCTCAAGCTGCCTTGGCGGTCGCGGGCCGTACCGTTTCCGATAGATAGGCCATTGCCGAGGTAACGCCGCCCTTCTCGTGCGGCACGCCAGCGAGTTCCAGACCCATCTCCACACCCGCGAGCGCGCCGAGCACGGTGAGCTCGTTGGTGTAGCCGAGATGGCCGATGCGGAACGCCTTGCCGGCCAGCCTGTTGAGGCCGGTGCCGAGCGACATGTTGAAGTTCTCCAGCGCCAGCTTGCGGAAGGCATCCGCATTGTGGCCCTCGGGCACGGCGACAGCCGTCACCGCCGGCGAATGCGAACGGGGATCGCGGCACCAGGTCTCGAGACCCCAGCCACGCACGGCCCGGCGCGTCGCCTCGGCGAGACGCTCATG
>DATBSP010000118.1:0-34227 GCA_036559705.1 Hyphomicrobium sp. | reverse complement strand
TCGCCGGCGGCGAGGCGCACCGCGAAGCCAAAGACTTCATGCGCATGCTCATGCCGAGCCATGCCAAGAACGTCACCGCCTACCAGGAGCCCGAACCGCTCTTCACGCGCTTCCAGATCGAACGGCAGCTGAACGCCATGTTCAGCCCGTACGTAACGCTGCGCTCGGGCGGCTATCTCGTCATCAACCAGACTGAAGCGCTGGTCGCCATCGACGTGAACTCCGGCAAGGCGACGCGCGAGTTTTCCATCGAGGAAACGGCCCATCACACGAACCTCGAGGCGGCCGACGAAATCGCCCGCCAGTTGAAGCTGCGCGACCTTGCCGGCCTCATCGTCATCGACTTCATCGACATGGAGGAGAAGCGCAACAACCGCGCCGTCGAGCGCCGGTTGAAGGAGGCGCTCAGATTCGACCGTGCCCGCATCCAGGTCGGCCGCATCAGCCACTTCGGCCTCCTGGAGATGTCGCGCCAGCGCTTGCGCACCGGCGTGCTCGAAGGATCGACGTCGCAGTGCCCGCATTGCCAGGGAACTGGCATCATCCGCTCGACGGAATCCGTCGCGCTCGCGGTTCTGCGCGGCCTTGAGGACACCATCATGGCGGGCACGCGCGCCCCGCTCATCGCCACGACGACGCCGTCGGTCGCGCTGTACATCCTCAACAACAAGCGCCCCTTCATCAACGACATGGAAGCGCGCCTGGGACTGCAGATTATGGTCACCGGCAGCGATAAGCTCGCCGGTGCCAACTTCACCATCGAGAAGGGCGCGGCCCCCGCGCAACCGCAACGTCGCATCGAGCGCAACGTCGTCAACATGGAGTCGGGCTTCGAGGGCGAGGAAGACGAGAGCGGCGAGTTCGAAGCCCGCGAGCCGTCTTCGGCCAGCCGCGAGGCTCCCGCGCGCAACGATCGTGAACGCGACCGCGAGCGCGGCGATAGTGACGAGGGCGGATCGCGCCGTCGCCGGCGCCGCCGGCGTGGCGGACGCCGTGGCGAGCGCGAGGAGGGCGGCAGCCGCTACGCCAATGAGGCGCGCGGCGGGGTAGAAGACGTCGGCGGCGTTGAGGACGACACCCCGCTCGCTAACGACCACGGCGGCGACGAGGACATCCAAGCGCCCCACGACAACGAGCACGACGAGGGCCCCGAGCGCCACGCCGAGGGCGGCGAGGAGAGCGCGCGCGAGCGCGGTGGGCGCAGCCGCCGTCGCGGTCGTCGCGGCGGCCGTCGCGGTCGCGACCGCAACGGAAACGGCGAGCGCAGCACCGAGACACACGCTGGCAACGGGGGCTCGGAGCCTCGCGCATCCGGCGACGAACAGCCCGCCTATTTCTCGGCCGCCGCGAACTCGCCGGGCGAGCAGCCGGAACGACAAGGCCAGCGCCGCCAGCGCACGGCAGAGCCGTCGTTCGCCGAGACGCATACTGGCAGCAATGGCGAAGTGCATCCTGCCAAAGAGGTGCACCGCGGCGAGGAAGATACGCGCCCCGCCAAGGAATTGCCCGGCACATCCGCAGGGGAGACAAATCCGCCCCCGGCGCCGCGCCGCCGCAGCGGCTCCTCCAGCGAGCCGCGCTTGGAGCGCATCGTCGTCGGGCCGCCGGACGCAGGCGAGGCGGTGACCGAGGATGCCGCACCCGGCGCGCCTGCGCGTAAGGGCTGGTGGCAGCGCAAGCTCGGCGGCGAGTAATCCCTGCTGCGACGCCAAACAGCGCCGTATCCTGAATCCGAATAAGCCCGTGCAGATCCCATCTGCACGGGCTTTCTTCATTTCCGTCAGCAGCATAAGATCATCCCCCATCGGATTGTCTGCCCAAAGCTTCGCACGCGAGCCGGGGGTTGGAGCCATGCGATACGGCAAGGCGATTGCTTCAGATGTGCGCGCTTACCAAACGGTGCCGCGGGCGCCGCACCGGGCGCCGAAGAATGGGGCACCTATCGACCAAGCGGCATCGCCGCTGCTGGTATCCAGCTGACGCGCCGGCGCGTTGTGCGCGGCGCCGCCCGCCGCTTCCTCGGCAACTATCTCAAGGACGCGCAGCCCTGCTTCGACGTCGAGATCGACGGCATAAGGCTGCGTTGCGCCGCGCACGACAATCCCACCGAGTGGGGTCTCGTCTTCATGGGTGCGCGCCAGGACCACATCGGCCGCGATGTCATCGTTTGCGCGCCTGCGGGTGGGCGACGTGGTCGTCGATGTTGGCGCCAACTGCGGCGCCTACTCTTTGGCCGAGGCAAATTTACATGGAAACCGATTGGGCCAGCCGCTGGGAGCGCGACTGCATCGCGGGTCTCATCGCCGCCGGCTACGGCGAAGCCTGGCGCAGCCGCGGCGACATACTGCTCAGGCTGCCCGCGGCAGCCTGAGCGTTACCTTCGTCTACGTCATGCCGATCAATCGCGGTCGGGACCACCGTGGCCGCGCTTGCCTCCCATGGCCCAACGCGAACCGCGGGGACCGCGCCCTTCCTGGCCGAAGTGGCTCAGCACGCTGCCGGCGACCGCCCTCTGCTCCTCAGAGAACGAGGCATAGAGCGGCTTCAGGACCTCGGCGAACTCCTTCGCTTTGGCGGCACGCTCAGTCATCTTCGCGGCACGCGCGGTGAGACGCTCGCTGCGCTTTTCGATGCGCTCGGGAAGAGCAAGCTTCTCGCCCTTGCCGTCGTCACCCTTGGCCTTCTCGGCGCGGCGCTCATCACGCTTGGCCTGCCAGGCTTCACGTCCTTTGCGGCGCTCCTCGAAGCCCGCGCGGATCTTCTCCTCCACCGGGACCCACAGTTTCTCCTGGTCGGGCGACAGCTTGAGCGCGGTCTTGGCCATGGCGATGCGACCGTCCTGCAGACGCGCAATGGTCTCGGGCGACGGTCCGCGACGCGTCTCGCTCTTCTCGACCGCCGGTTGATCGCCGGGGTTCGCCTGCTGCGCAAGCACGATGGTCGCCGGGATAGTGGCGGCCATCAGCGTGACGGCGAGCGCACGTGACAGATTGTTCATGATTACTCTCCTGATGCGTTTCGGCAGCCGCGTTATCCTCTGCGCCGCTGTTGGGCAAGGAAACGGGCCGTCCAACACCAATCCGTCGCCCCGCACACGGGTGCCGGTTAGAAAACGGTTAGCGGCCGCGCCCTGCCCAGTCCTGCAGACGCCGCGCCGCCTCGGCCATGTCGGCCGTCGTTCCCGCATACGAAAAGCGCAGAAACCGGTTGCCGCGGTCCGCGTCGAAGTCGGTACCCGGCGTTACCGCGACCCCGGCCTTATCGAGCAGCGTCTTTGCAAGTTCCGCCGCGTCGCCCGTCATATGGCTGACGTCGCAGTAGAGATAGAAGGCGCCGTCGGCTGGCGCGAATTTCGTAAACCCAGCCCTCGGCAGCTCGTCGAGCAATAGCGCGCGGTTCGCCGCATAGATGCGCCTATTCGCTTCGAGCTCCTCGCCAGCATCGAAGGCCCCTAGCGCCGCCACTTGCGCAATCGACGGAGGCGAGATGTAGAAGTTTTGCGCCAGCCGTTCGACACTGCGCACGACCGCCTCCGGCACGACCATCCAGCCGATGCGCCAGCCGGTCATCGAGAAATACTTTGAGAAGCTGTTGATAACGACGGCATCGTCGCTGTGGGCCAGCGCCGTCTCGGCGGCGCGCTCGTACGTGAGACCATGGTAGATTTCATCCGAGATCAGCTGCACGCCATGGTGGCGGCACGCTGCGACCAGCTCGTCCATGCGCGCCGCCGAGATCATCGTGCCGGTCGGATTGGCGGGGCTGGCGATCAACAGCCCCTTGACCCCGTCGCGGCGCACCGCCCCCACGACATCCTCGGCGGTCGGCATCCAATCGGTCGCGGGCCCCGTCTCGAACAGCACCGCCCGCTGGCCCAACGCCGTCAGGATGTGCCGGTAGCAAGGGTAGCCGGGCGAAGGTAGCGCCACGGCATCGCCGGCGTCGAACATAGCGAGGAAGGTGAGCACGAATGCTGCCGACGATCCAGCCGTCACAGCGATGCGCTCCGGGGCAACGCGCA
Source organism: Hyphomicrobium sp. (assembly GCA_036559705.1). Lineage (GTDB taxonomy): Bacteria > Pseudomonadota > Alphaproteobacteria > Rhizobiales > Hyphomicrobiaceae > Hyphomicrobium_A. The sequence goes on along the minus strand of DATBSP010000118.1, from coordinate 30,206 downwards.
CGCCGTACACCTCCGCATAGTGGCGTGCAATGCGCGCACGCAGCCTATCGTTACCGAGCGCCATGGTGTAGCCGAGCGTCTGCGCCTGCAGCGCCCGTGCTGCGCTGTCTCGCGCCGCTTTCGGTGCCGGCGTCCCCGGCTGCCCGACCTCCATGTGCATGATGCTGCGACCGGCAACCTCGGCGGCCAGCGCCGCACGCATCACGTCCATGACGATGAAGCTCGGTATGGCGCTGCGCGCCGAGCCGGAATTCGGCGCACTTCCGCCCATCACCGCCGCTGCTGCCGCCAGTCGCTCTGCCGCTTCACGTTCCGCCATGCCGCTACCATTACACAAGCGTAAGCTGAACCGCCCAATTCCCGCCCGCCGCGCGCGCTATTCACCCCCGATGCGAGGTGAAAATTCGTGGCGAGAACCAGCCTTATAAGGCGGTCACCCCGCGCCATCCAGGCTTGCGTTGACGGCGTTTAGGCCCCTAACTAGGGTTCGATCCACCCTCCGAATTCCCTTGTTTCGCACAAGGCCCGTTGCCGATGACGATGTCGTCACTGCCGAACTTCAAGCGGCCGAAAATCGCCGCGGTCTGCGGGCTCGTGGCCACCGCCATGGTCGGCGCGGCGGCGCCCGCGTCAGCACAGAACCTTCCACTCATCCGCGATACCGAGATCGAGAGCATCCTTAGCGATTATGCCAAGCCTTTGTTCCGCGCCGCTGGCCTCGGATCGGGACGCATCAAGATGCGCATCGTGCAGAACGACGGCTTCAACGCCTTCGTCCTCGATGGCAAGAACGTCTTCGTGCACACCGGCACGCTGATGCAGGCCAATTCACCCAACGAGGTGATCGGCGTCATCGCGCACGAGACGGGCCACATTACCGGCGGCCATATGGCCGCGCTGCGCTCGCGTATCGCCAAGGACCAAACGCGGGCGCTGCTCGCACAGATCCTCGGTATCGGGCTCATGGTGGCAGGCGGCGTATCAGGTGGCGATTCAGGTCGAGAAATCGGAAGCGCCGGCCAGGGCGTTCTTTTTGGCGGCAACGAAGTGATCATGCGCTCGCTGCTCGCCGAGCGGCGGCAGCAAGAATCGGCGGCCGATCAGGCCGGCCTTGGCTTCCTCAACGCGACCAAGCAGTCGGGCCGCGGCATGCTGACGACGTTCGAACGTTTCGCGCAGCAGGAATACATCTCGGATGCGCAGAAGGACGCCTTCGCCCGCAGCCATCCTCTCTCCACCGACCGTCTCGCGCGCCTGCGCACGCTCGTCGAGACGAGCCCCTATTACGGTGTCAAGGATACCCCCGAGCTGCAGCTGCGCCACGACCTGATGCGCGCCAAGCTGTCCGGCTACCTTGACAAGCCCGCCGTCGTATTCAATCGCTACCCGCCCAGCGATCAGACGTTACCGGCACGCTACGCGCGGGCCCTGGCCCGCTTCTTCCAGGGAGGCCCGGGCGCCCTTGAAGCGGCAATCGCCGACTTCGATGGCCTCATCGCATCGCGGCCCACCTATCCCTACTTCTGGGAGGCGAAGGGCGACCTTTTCATGCGCGCCGGCAAAACACACGAGGCGATCCCATCCCTACGCCAAGCGCTGAAGCTTGACCCCTCTGCGAGCCTCATTCGCGTGCAGCTCGCCGACGCCCTGCAGGAGGATCAGAGCCAAGCGGGCATCACGGAGTCGGTCGGTCTCCTGCGCAAGGCGCTGATTGATGACGAGAATTCGCGCGCCTATCGCCTTCTGGCCAACAGCTACTATAAGCAGGGCAAGCGACCCGAGGCCGATGCCATGATCGCGCAGGCCTACTTCCTGGAGGGCGATCTGAAACAGGCGCAGCTGTTCGCCAAGCGTGCGCAAACCAAGCTGCCCTCGGGAACGCCGGAATGGCTTAAGAACGACGACATCATCAACTACAAACCGCAGACGTGATCGCCGCCGCCGCCAAGGCGCAAAGCCGCGACAGCCCTTTCAAGAGGCCTCATCAATGTCCGTGAATGCTCGACCCAACCCCTTGCGCGTGCTCGCCGACCGAAAGGCGCTGTGGCTCGCTATTCCCGCCCTCGCACTGCTGGCAGGCCTTGTCATGATCGGTAGCTGGTCGGTAACGCCGCCGAAGGCCGTGGCTGAGGCCCCTGCAGCTCCCGCGGCCCCTGTTACGCCCGCAGCCATTGCCGTTGCCGAGGCCGGGTTCACGAGCGGGCAGAAGCAGGAGCTCGAAAAGATCATAAAGAACTATCTCGTCGCCAATCCGGAGATATTCCTCGAGGTGCAGACTGCACTCGAATCCAAGATGGAGAAGGAGCAGGCGGAGAAGCTGAAGGTCGCCATCGCCGAGAACGCGCGTGACATCTATCGCGATCCCACTGCCGACACTGCCGGCAATCCCAACGGCGACATCACAGTCGTCGAGTTCTTCGATTACAACTGCGGCTACTGCAAGCGAGGTCTGCACGACGTCATCAAGTTGGTCGAAAGCGATCCTAAGGTCCGCGTCGTCTTCAAGGAATTGCCGATCCTGTCGAAGGGCTCGGAGGAAGCCTCTCGCGTCGCCATCGCCGCCGGCAAGCAGGGCAAGTATTGGGACATGCACAAGGCCATGCTCGAGGCCAAAGGACAGATGAATGAAGCCAATGCCCTGGCGCTCGCCACCCAGCTCGGCCTCGACATTGAAAAACTAAAGAAGGACATGGCCTCACCGGAGGTCGATGCGGAGATCAAGAAGTCCGAGGCACTCGCCAAGAAGATGGGCGTTAATGGAACACCGCACTTCCTCGTCGGCGACCGCGCCGTTCCCGGCGCCCCGGAAGACCTCTACGACCAGCTCGAGAGCCACGTGACGGAGCTGCGGAAGTCGGGTTGCTCCTACTGCTGACCGGCAGCCCAAAGCGGCGGCCGGTCGACGCGCGGGCAAGCGCGCGCGCCGCATTTAAGGCTCCCCAGAACGCAGCCCCCCGGCGGCCTTCCGCCGTTGGGGGAAAGCTGGTAGATGGGGGCCGTCCGCTTTGGGCCCGTTGACACCGGCTCGCTCCGGCGGCAGCAAGGATCCCATGGCCAAGCCGATCTACGTCCTCAACGGACCCAACCTGAATATGCTGGGACAGCGCGAGCCCGCCATTTATGGGTCGGATTCCCTCGATGACGTACGCCGCAAGGCCGAGGCGCGCGCCAAGGCCGTATCGCTGACCATTGACTTCCGCCAGTCCAACAGTGAGGGCGAGCTCGTCACCTGGGTGCAGGAGGCGCGCGACAAGGCGCAGGGCATTATTCTCAACGCCGGCGCGTATTCGCACACCTCGATCGCGCTGCTTGACGCACTGCAGGCGGCCGAGCTGCCGGTCATCGAAGTGCATCTGTCGAACATTTTCCGCCGCGAGCCTTACCGGCAGCATTCGTACATCTCGCTGGGCGCGAAGGGCGTGATCTGCGGCTTCGGCGCCAAGGGTTACGAGCTGGCGCTCGAAGCCATGGCCGATATGTTGGCGGCCTCGCGTCGTGGCTAAGACTAGCGGGCGGAAAGAAAAGCCGCACAAGAAGGAAAAGCGAAGCATGACGGCCAAGGATCAGGGCGAGAAGTCGGGTGACGAGCAACAGTTAATCCGCCAGCTTGCCGAGCTCCTCAACGAAACCGGCTTGAGTGAGATCGAAATCGAAAAGAGCGGGCTCAAGGTGCGCGTCGCACGCACTCTCAACGTCCAGTCCACACTTGCCTCCGCCTCGACACATGCGGCTCCGGCCACCGCTACCGCATTGGCAGCCAAGGGTCCGTCGGATCCCGCCAAGCATCCAGGCGTCGTCAAGTCGCCGATGGTCGGCACCGCCTACCGCTCGCCCGAACCGGGCGCACCGGCGTTCATCGATGTCGGCTCGCAGGTTGCGCAGGGCGATACGTTGTTCATCATCGAAGCCATGAAGACGATGAACCAGATTCCCGCTCCGCACGCCGGCAAGGTGACGGCGGTCTTCATCGAGAATGGTCAGCCGGTCGAGTTCGGCGAGCCGCTCGTCATCATCGAATAGGAGTAGGCAGCTGGCAGCCGGCAACAGGCAGGAGAAGCGCTGTGAGCGCGTCACACTGCCCGCTGCCGGACCGCTGATGCCTGAATAAGAATGTTCGACAAAGTTCTGATCGCCAACCGGGGAGAGATTGCACTGCGCATCCAGCGCGCGTGCAAGGAACTCGGCATCGCTACCGTCGCCGTACACTCGACCGCCGACGCCGACGCCATGCACGTCCGCCTCGCTGACGAAAGCGTGTGCATCGGCCCGCCGCCGGCCGCCGAAAGCTACCTCAACATTCCTCGCCTGCTTGCCGCTTGCGAGATCACCGGCGCCGATGCCGTGCACCCCGGCTACGGCTTCCTGTCTGAAAATGCGCGCTTCGCCGAGATCCTCGAAGAGCACCAGATCACCTTCATCGGCCCGACGTCGGAGCACATCCGCATCATGGGCGACAAGATCGAGGCGAAGGAGACGGCCAAGCGCCTCGGCATTCCGGTCGTGCCCGGTTCCGATGGCGCCGTGACGAGCGAGCCCGAGGCGATGAAGATCGCCAAGTCGATGGGCTTTCCGGTGCTGATCAAGGCTACCGCCGGCGGCGGCGGCCGCGGCATGAAGGTGGCGCAGTCGCCGGCCGACCTCGGCCTTGCCTTGTCGACCGCGCGCGCCGAGGCCAAGGCCGCCTTCGGCAACGACCAAGTCTACTTGGAGAAGTACCTCACCAAGCCGCGCCACATCGAGATCCAGGTGCTGGGCGATGGCCAGGGCAATGCGGTGCATCTCGGTGAACGCGATTGCTCGCTGCAGCGCCGCCACCAGAAGATACTTGAGGAGTCCCCCTCGCCCGCGCTCAACGAGGCCGCACGCCAGAAAATCGGCGAGACCGTGGCGTCGGCCATGCGCAAGATCAAGTACCGCGGCGCCGGCACGGTGGAGTTCCTGTTCGAGGACGGCGAGTTCTATTTCATCGAAATGAACACTCGTCTGCAAGTGGAGCACCCGGTCACCGAGGCGGTCACGGGTATCGATCTGGTGCTGGAGCAAATCCGCGTCGCCTCCGGCGCGCAGCTTGCCTTCTCACAGGAAGACATCACTTTCTCGGGTCATGCCATCGAGTGCCGCATCAACGCCGAGAACCCGCGCACCTTCCGCCCCTCGCCGGGGCAGATCACCTACTGGCATCCACCGGGCGGGCTCGGCGTACGCGTCGACAGCGGCGTCTATCAGGGTTACCGAATTCCGCCGTTCTACGACAGCCTCATCGGCAAGCTGATCGTCCACGGCAAGAACCGCAACGAATGTCTGATGCGTCTGCGGCGCGCCCTGTCAGAATTTGTCATCGACGGCATCGAGACGACCATCCCGCTGTTCAACGATCTCATCCGCCAGCCGGATATCGCCAACGGTCTTTACGATATCCATTGGCTCGAAAAGTACCTCGCCAAGTCATAGTTTGGTCGCCGGCGCAGGCGATTGACGATTGCCGGAAAAGCTTTCACGCTAGTGTTCTGATTGCGAAATTCGTCCCAGTGTGCGGCAAGGTAGGAGCGAATTTCGCGATCTGAAGGACACTAGAAGTCCGCTGCACCCCTCAGCCGAGCGCGATGTAGCGGACTTCTCGATCATCACACTAAGCTTCGCCGCAACCAAGGTGGACCCGAGCCCACGGACGAGATGGCTTCGCGCGACGACATAGTCATCGAGATCACGCCGCAGGTGCTGCTGAAGGCGTATACGTGCGGCATCTTTCCGATGGCGGAGAGCGCCGAGGATCCGGCGCTTTACTGGATTGAGCCGCAGCACCGGGGCATCCTGCCGCTCGATAAGGTGCATGTCCCACGCCGGCTTACGCGCACGCTGCGTGCGACGCACCTGACGATAAAGATCGACACCGACATCGAGGGTGTGATTGAGGGTTGTGCCGCCTCGCGCCCCGGGCGCCGCTCCACCTGGATCAATGAGCGCATCCGCGGGCTCTACCGCGACCTGTTCGGCCTCGGCCATTGCCACACCGTCGAAGCGTGGAACGACCGCCGCCTCGTCGGCGGCCTCTACGGTGTCGCGCTCAACGGCGCCTTCTTCGGCGAGAGCATGTTCTCCTACGAGCGCGATGCTTCGAAGATGGCGCTCGTCTTTCTCGCGGCGCGCCTCGCCTATGGCGGCTTCCGGCTGCTCGATACACAGTTTGTCACTGACCACTTGCGCCAATTCGGCACCGTCGAGCTCAACCGCGAGGAGTTCCACCGCCTGCTCGAAAAGGCGCTCGACATCGAAGCCGACTTCCACGCGCTGCCGCTCGATACCGCGCCCGATCAGATCCTCGCAATCCTCGAAGGCGCCCATACGCAGCGCTGAAAAGGGCGGCTGCCGCCCTGTAACGCGGGGAACAGCCGACCGCTCCCACCTACCCTACTGCTCATCTCCGAGGCGGCTGACCTGCACCTGGGACCGCACTCGCAAAGGGACGCGCCGCTTCGCGCGGCGCGTCCCTCCGCTGGGACAGGAAATGAACCATGACCTCTAGCCTGAAGACCGTTCTGCTCGTTGGCACCGCTGCGCTTGCCATTGCGCTCGGCGCCATCGCCGCCCACGCCGGTGGCTACGAAGACCTGCTCATCGCTCAGCAGGGCGCCGCCGCACTGGCTGACGCTGCCGGCAGCAATAGCGACCCGATCACCAAAGCCGTCGAGGCCGCCGCCACTGAGATGGCGGTCGAGTCTCTGCGCGGCGACGGTTACGACGACTAAGCGCCCCCTCACAGGTTCCCGTCCGGACTATTGCCTCCCCCCGTCCGGTCCGGCCGGGCCCCGGCCCTCCAGCTTCCCCCGGCTGGAGGGCAACTTTTTTGTGAGGCCACAGATCAGATCTCGTCGGCTTCCTTGACCTGCATGACGATCGGCGCCTTGTGGTGCTGCGTCATAGCGCCTATGAAGCTGCCGCGCAGGGGCACGTCTTTGCCCGGTCAGCGAGCGCAGCGTTTCCTGCATGCCATCATCGAGCGAAAAGACGTGGATTTCCGCGCTGGTCGGGACGCTGTCGCTGTCCTCAGGACCTTGAAGGCACATGACTTTTGGCAGCTTGAGGATGATCGCGTCGTCTCGCTCGATCAGGCGACCTCGCGAGATCAAGCTCGACACGCTACCGCAGCTCAAAGAGGCAATCGCGCTCTATTGCAGCTTCGGCTTTCAGCCCCTCGCGCCTTATGCCGATCATCCCTATGAGGGCCACGCTTTGCTTCGGCAAAACACTCTAGCCGAACGTCATTCCCACTCGATGGTGCCGGGAGGTTTCGATGTGATGTCGTAGACGACGCGGTTGATGCCGCGCACCTCGTTGATGATGCGCGTCGCCGTCGGGCCGAGGAAGGCGTGCGAGAAGTCGTAATAGTCGGCGGTCATGCCGTCGGTCGAGGTGACGGCGCGCAACGCGCACACGTAGTCGTAGGTGCGCGCGTCGCCCATGACGCCGACGGTGCGCACCGGCAGCAACACGGCAAACGCCTGCCAGATCTCGTCGTAGAGCCCGGCCTTGCGGATCTCGTCGAGATAGATGGCGTCGGCCTGGCGCAGGATCGCAAGCTTCTCCTCGGTCACCTCGCCGGGAATGCGGATGGCAAGACCAGGGCCGGGGAACGGATGCCGCCCGACAAAGTGCTCGGGGAGCCCCAACTCGCGGCCGAGCGCGCGCACCTCATCCTTGAACAATTCGCGCAAGGGTTCGACGAGCTTGAGGTTCATGCGCTCCGGCAAGCCGCCGACGTTGTGGTGCGACTTGATGGTCACCGACGGCCCGCCGGTGAACGACACGCTCTCGATCACGTCGGGATAGAGCGTGCCCTGCGCGAGGAAATCGGCGCCGCCGAGCTTGTCGGCCTCCTCCTGAAACACTTCGATGAACAGCGCGCCGATCGTTTTGCGCTTGGCTTCGGGGTCTGACTTGCCGGCCAGCGCAGCGAGGAAGCGCTCGCGCGCATCGACATGAATGAGCGGGATGTTGTAGTGCCCGCGGAACAGGCGCACGACCTCCTCGGCCTCGTTCTGCCGCATCAGGCCGTGGTCGACGAATATACAAGTGAGCTGATCGCCGATCGCCTCGTGGATCAGCACCGAGGCGACGGCGCTGTCGACGCCGCCGGACAGACCGGAAATAACGCGCGCCCTGCCGACCAGGGCGCGGATCTTCGCCACCTCGGCGGTGCGAAAGTGCGCCATCGTCCAATCGTTCTTCAGTCCGGCAATCTTGTGCACGAAGTTCGACAGGAGCTTGGCGCCGTCCGGCGTGTGCACCACCTCGGGATGGAACATGGTCGTGTAGATGCGCCGCCTTTCGTCGCTCGCCACCGCGAACGGCGCGTTCTCGCTCGTCGCCTTGACCGTGAAGCCGTCAGGCAGCCGCGTGACACGGTCGCCGTGGCTCATCCACACGGGATAGCGCTTGCCGACCTGCCACACGCCGTCGAACAGCGCGGAGGCCTCCTTGATGTCGACCTCGGCGCGGCCGAACTCCGCCGCATGGCCGCCCTCGACGATGCCGCCGAGTTGCACCGCCGTCGTCTGCTGGCCATAGCAGATCGACAGGATCGGCAGGCCACTGTCGAATACGCTCTGCGGCGCTCGCGGCGAGCCTTCTGCCGTCACCGACGCGGGACCGCCCGACAACACTAGCGCCTTGGGATTGAGGCGCGTCATGGCCGCCTCTGCCTGATTGAACGGCACGATCTCGGAATAGACCCCCGCCTCGCGTACGCGGCGAGCGATGAGTTGGGTAACCTGGCTGCCGAAGTCGATGATGAGGACGGTGTCGGTCACGTCGGCTCCAAGGTTTCCGGCCCTGAGCGGCCCCATAGATCACCCGCCTTAAAGAGCGTCAAGGCACGCCAGGGTCGCGATTCATGGGGTTTTTGGGGGCTGCCTAAAAAAGTTCGCTTGGCCATGTCGATTCCTGTCCGGCCCGTTCGACGTGTCGGTAGAGCAAGGGATGGATCCCGGCTCCTCACCGTTACTCACAAGGAGAACAACCATGCGATTCATAGTGTTCGTCAAGGCGACCAAGGATTCCGAAGCGGGTGTCATGCCGTCGGAAGAGCTGCTCGGCTCCATGGCCAAGTTCAACGAGGAGATGGTCAAGGCCGGCGTCATGCTCGACGGGAACGGTCTGCAGCCGAGCTCGAAGGGCGCTCGCGTGCGCTTTGAAGGCAACAAGCGCAGCGTGATCGACGGGCCGTTCGCGGAGACCAAGGAGCTAGTTGCCGGCTACTGGATCCTCCAGGTGAAGTCGAAGGCCGAGGCGATCGAGTGGATCAAGCGCTGCCCCAATCCGCACAACGTGGACAGCGAGATCGAGATTCGACAGCTGTTCGAACTGGACGACTTCGGCGAGAGCGCAGCGGTCGATCACCATCGCCAGCTCGATCAGCAGATGAAGTCGTAACGGAAAAATTCTTGCGGCGCGTCGATTCCACGATGCGCCGTTCGACGAGACAGCAGAGCCGGATCGGCGCTGATACCGCCGTCCGGCTCCTCAACCGAACCGATAGGAGATGACAATGCGATTCATGTCGATGGTGAAGTCTTCGGAGGATCACCGCCTCGGGCCTCCGCCGCAGGCGCTGATGGAGGCGATGGACAAGCTGGGTGAGGAGATGACAAAGGCAGGCGTCATGGTCGACATGGGTGGCCTGCTGCCGACCGCCATGGGCGCCTACCGCGTGCGGTTGTCGCGCGGCAAGCTAAGCGTCACCGACGGCCCATTCAGCGAGGCCAAGGAGGTGATCGGCGGCTATGCGGTGTTCGACGTGCACACGAAGGAGGAAGCCATGGAATTGACCATGCGCTTCATGGACCTCCACCGGCAGCACTGGCCCGAATGGGAAGGCGAGACCGAGGTCAGGCAGATGTTCGAGGGTCCTGGCTGCCCTGACAGTCAGCCCTCCACCCCGCAGCGCTAGGACTCTGAGCAGCGACAGCCTTGCTGCATCGTCACGAATTTCCGCGCGTCGATCGGCGGCGCAGCGAGGCGTCTACCGTCCCAAAAGGAGGACATCATGAAGATGGCCGCACACAAGATTACGACCTGCTTGTGGTTCGACACCCAGGCCGAGCAGGCGGCGAAGTACTACACGTCCATTTTCGAAGATTCGAAGATTGGAAGGGTCAATCGCTACGGAAAGGAAGGGCATGAGATTCACGGCAAGGAAGCCGGATCCGTCATGACCGTGGAGTTCGACATCGGTGGGCAGACGTTCGTCGGCCTCAACGGCGGCCCGCACTTCAAGTTCAACGAGGCCGTGTCCTTCCAGGTGCACTGCGAGACACAGGAAGAGATCGATTATTTCTGGGGCAAGCTCACCGATGGCGGCCAGGAAGGACCCTGCGGCTGGCTGAAGGACAAGTACGGCGTCTCCTGGCAGATCGTTCCAATCGTGCTCCCGGCCATGCTGACGGATAAGGATCCCAAAAAGTCGCAACGGGTGACGAAGGCATTCCTGCAGATGAAGAAGTTCGATATTGCAGAGCTTAAGCAAGCGTACGATAGCGCGAGGCCCTAGGACGGTTAGCCGAAGGCCGGCGACTGGGCGGATCAGGTTGCAGCAATTCGCTCCACAGCTTGCACCGAGTGACTGCAGATGCTGGTATCGGTAGCCGTGACGGCTACCGATACGCATCACGCCATCGACGCGGTCTGGCGCATCGAGCAGGCGAAGCTCATCGCCGGGCTCGCGCGCATGGTGCGCGACATCGGCCTCGCCGAAGAGCTGGCGCAGGACGCGCTCGTCGCCGCGCTCGAGCAATGGCCGAAGTCCGGAATTCCCGCCAAGCCTGGCGCCTGGCTGATGGCCGCAGCCAAGCATCGTGCCATCGACCGCTTCCGCCGCAATAGGCTCATCGACCGCAAGCACGCCGAGTTCGGCCACGAGCTGGTCGTTGATGGTGAGGGCGTGATGCCCGATCTTGACGCCGCGCTTGACGACTACATCGGCGACGATCTGCTGCGGCTGATGTTCACCGCTTGCCATCCCGTGCTCGGCCAGGAGGCGCGGGTGGCACTCACCCTGCGCTTAATCGCCGGCCTGACAACGGACGAGATCGCCCGCGCCTTTCTTGTACCCGAGCCGACCGTCGCCCAACGCATCGTGCGCGCTAAGCGTAACCTGGCGGAAAAGCGGGTCCCCTTCGAGGTACCGCGCGGAGCCGAGCTCGCCGAACGCCTGGCCTCGGTCCTATCCGTCATCTACCTCATCTTCAATGAGGGGTATTCGGCGACGGCCGGGGAGGACTGGATGCGGCCACGGTTGTGCGAGGAAGCACTGCGCCTCGGCCGCATCCTAGCCGAGCTCGCTCCCAACGAAGCCGAGGTGCACGGGCTCGTCGCGCTCATGGAGATCCAGGCCTCGCGGCTCGGCGCGCGCACGGATGCGTCTGGCGAGCCGGTATTGTTGTTGGACCAAAATCGGGCCCGCTGGGATCAGCTACTCATCCGCCGCGGCCTTGCCGCGCTCGCGCGCGCCGAGGCGCTCGGCAGCGCGCGCGGACCCTACGCGCTGCAGGGCGCCATCGCCGCCTGCCACGCGCGGGCCCGCACCGGCGAGGAGACCGATTGGGCGCGCATCGTGGGTCTCTATGGCGAGTTGTCCGCGCTGACGCCTTCGCCAGTGATTGAGCTCAATCGGGCCGTCGCGTTGTCCATGCTGTTCGGGCCGGCGGCGGGGCTAGAAATCGTCGATGCCCTTACCGCCGACGCCACGTTGCGCGACTACCACCTTTTGCCCAGCGTGCGCGGCGACCTCCTTGCCAAGCTCGGCCGCGCCGACGAGGCACGCGGCGAGTTCGAGCGGGCGGCTTCGATGACGCGCAATGCCCGCGAGCGGGATTTGCTCCTGAAGCGCGCCGCCGCGTGCGCGCCTTAACGTAACCGTGCGCAGATCCAAAGAAGGCGCACCGGGCCCGAAGGCCCCGCGCTCCGCAGCGGCGCCCAGCGTTCCTTGGGAGGTAGGTCCGTTGGCCAATGTCGCCGCATGGTTCCTGGAGATCATTGCCGAGGAGAACGAAGAAAGCCTCGCCGCCCGGCGCCGGCGCCTGTTCCGCGAGAGCCCTAAGGAGAAGCTGCTGCGTTGGCTGATGGGCGCGGCCTGCGCCTGCCATCCCAAGCGCATCGCCGACCTACCGTTCCTGTTGTGGGACATGGCGGCGGACATTTCCCGCGGCGGACGAAAATCCCCAGCGACGCGACCACCCGCTCGCGCCCCGATACCTTTGCCGGCGTCTGCCGTGAGATCACTCCGGAGCGCATCATCGCCGCCGCGCGCCAAGGCTTTTTTCCCTGGTGCCATCTCGGCCCGCTGAAGTGGTGGACGCGTCGCGAGCGTATGGTGCTGTTCCTCGGCGAGCAGCACATGGTCAAGCGGCTGCGCCGCGACATGCGCAAGACCGACTATCGCGTCACCTTCGATGCAGGCTTCGACGAGGTGATCAAGGCCTGCGCCGAGCCGCGCAAGGGCCGCCCTCTCGGGCTCACCTGGATCACGCCGAAGATTATGCAACTTTACGCGGCGCTGCACGACCTCGGCTTTGCCCACTCGTTCGAGGTGTGGAGCGCCGAAGGCCACCTCGTCGGGGGCGGCTACGGCCTCGCCATCGGCCGCGTGTTCTATACGGAATCGCAGTTCAGCCGCGAGAGCAACGCCTCGAAGATGGGCTTTGTCTCGCTGAACTATCATCTCGCCAAGTGGGGCTACATCCTCAAGGACGGCAAGGATTTCACGCCGACCATCGACGCCATGGGCTTTCGCGCCATCCCGCGCGCCGAGTTCGAAGCAATCCTCGCCGAGCACGGCATTTCCGGCGACACGCCGGACCGTGGATCGTCGAAGCGGACCTCGCGACCATCGCCGCCTGAGAGCGCAACAGACGGGCGCTCATATCGTCACGATGCCCGCGGCGGTGAGCACGCGCGCCGAATAAAAGCCGACCCACCACATCAGCCAATAGCTGACGTTGTTAGAGACAACCGCAGCGACAAGATAGAGCGCTGTCGCCTTCCACACGGGCATCCCCCAAAAACGCCGGTGAATGCCAACGAAGTAGGCGAACAACAGCAGGACCAGCGCGGTCGAGGTCAGCGCCGAGGGCGTCATCCAATCGTCGAGCGTCATCGGGGCGCCGAAGGTCGACATGCCGATGCCGCCGAGCATGCCGCGCACGATGAACTCGTGGGCGCCGTAGAGCGGCGCCATGAAGCCCAGCGCGAGACAATACAGCTTGAAGTACGCGTGGAACGGGCGCTGCGCGGTGGCGAAATAGCGGAACAGCCCGTAGGCCAGCGCGAAGGTGACCGCCATCCCGACGTAGATGCCGACTTGCGACAGCACCTTCATCAACGTCTGCATGCTTTCGCTGACCTGCATGCCGCCGGCCGGAATGACGACGCGCATCACGATGGGCACGAACAGAAGTATGTAGAGCGCGATCCCAGCCAGCGCGAACGAGATATGCCCGCGGTAGCTCGGGTCCTCGGCCAGGGTGACTGTCTGCCTTACCGGCGCACGCAACAGCTTCAGGTAGACGACCGGGAAGCTACGCCGCACTGGCGCTGCGGCCTGCCCGAGGAAGCCGAGTGCGCTTTTTCGCAGGTCGGCGCCGCAGGCTGAGCAGAAATTGCCGGTAGCGTCTGCGCCGCAATCGGCGCACGCGCCCATCGACGACGACGCTGTCGCCGAAATTCTCATTTGCACAATCATAAGCGCCCCCCAGCTGCCCGTGCATTTCTAGCAGCGGGCACCGGATACCGACAGCCGGGCCGGATCAGCCGTTGAGGCGCCAGATCTCAAAATTGAGCGCCGCCGCGAAAGTAACCCACAGGAAATACGGCACGAACAGCATCGCCGCGGAGCGCCGCACCGGCCAGGCGACGACGATGAAGGCGAGGATGGCGAGCCACAGCGCGCCGATGTCTATAAGCGCCGAGGTGATCTGCTTCTCGCCGAACATGAGGTGCGGCCACGCGGCGTTGAGGCCGAGCTGCAAAAGCCACAACCACAGCAGCGGACCGAAGCCGTGCGCGCGCCAAGCGATCCAGCCGGCAACGGCGATCATCACATAGAGGACCGTCCACACCGGCGCGAACACGGCATCGGGTGGCGTCCACGCCGGCTTCTGCAGGGCGGCGTAGAACGGCCCTGGCTCGTATGTCATGCCGAAGTACGCGGCACCGGCGACGAGAAGGAGGAACACCAATAGCTCGGCGTGCTTGGTCACGCTGGTACCCGTACTGCTCGTTACGTTACTGGGCGGCCTCGACCTGCGGAGCAGACGCCGGCTTCCCGACGATAGAAAGGCGCTCGACCGCAGCTGCGAGGATCTGTCCCAGCAGCTCCGAGTATCGCATGCCCGCGAAGCCCGCCATCAGGTTGACCTTGCCGTCCCAGCACCATCCCGGGTTGGGGTTGACCTCGAGCAGCTTGATCTCGCCCTTGGAGTCGGCGCGGAAATCGAAGCGCGCGTAGTCACGGCAGCCGAGGCGCTCGAACAGGCGCGCCGAATGCTCGATCATCTGCTGCTGCTGCACCTCCGTCAGGTCGGCCTCCTGATAGGCCACCTGCGTCCAGTAAGCGCTCTCGGGCTCCCACTTCGATTCATAGCCGAGGATCTTCGGCAGCTTGGGGTCAAGCTTGGAGAAATCGACCTCGAGGATGGGCAGCGCCCGCAGCCCCTGGTCGGGGTTGCCGACGAGGGTCAGCGAATACTCCGCGCCGGTCAGATACTCCTGCACCAGGACGGGCCGCTTGGGGAACGCCACGCGCAAGCGCTCGAGATAATCGAGCAGCGCTTTTTCGTTCCTGACGACGGCATCCTTGGTGATGCCCTGCGAGCTGTCGCCATAGTTCGGTTTCAGCAGTGCAGGGAACACCGAGGGAAGCGTGGCACCCTGGTCGCCGGGGCGCACGTGCGTCTCGAGCGGCACCGGTACGTCGAGCGTCAAGGCGACGGCGCGAACGAGGCCCTTGTCGTAGCAGGCGGCGAGCGCCGGCGGCCCCGCGCCGGTGTACGGCAGATCGAGCGCCTCGAGCATCGCCGGGACGTGCAGCTCCTTGAAGGGATCGTTGTTGAAGCCTTCGTCGCACAGGTTGAACACGAGGTCGGTGCGCAGCTCCGACAGATCGCGGTCGAGGGTCGCGTGGTTGTCGAGGTAGCGGAATTTGTAAGCCGGCAGCTCCGACAGCGCGTCCTGCAGCCGGCGGATGGTGTCGTGATCTTCCGGATTGAACGTACCGCCGCGCTTGACGGCGTCGGGCAGCCGCGGATCGCCCATGACGACCGTGACGTCGATCAACTGCACCTTGCCACGCTTGCGGACGGGCAGTTGCGGCGCGTCGGCCGAAAGCAGGATGCGGCGCGCCATCATGCCGAGATCCTGGTCGCGGTCGGACAACGCCTCGGCGTTGCCGTGATGGCGGACGTTACGAAAGCCCGTCTTTTCCATGAGCTTGCCGATGCTTTCGCGCGTGTAGAGGCGCTCGGCGTAGAACTGGTCGGCAATGACACCGAGTTCGTCGTGTACGATTACCTCGCGCGAGATCAGACGTTCACGATCGCCCGACAGCGAGCGTTCGCGGCACACGAAATGATGCTCGTCGATCCACTCCCACGAGCGGCGCTCGAAGTGATCGGCCATGTAGGCGCCGTCGGTGATGTCGAGCACGAGCTGGCCGGACGGGCGCAGGATCTTGCCGACCGCCGACAGCACCTTCTCGTCGTCCTGCTTGTTCGAGAAATAGCCGAACGAGTTGCCCATGATGGCGACGCAGTCGAAGCTCGTCTCCGGCAGGCGCGGGTTGCGCGCATCGCCTTCCTTGAAGACGACTTGCAGACGCTCGGCCTGCGCGCGCTTCTTGGCGAGGCGCACAAGATATCGCGAGCGGTCGACGCCGGTGACGTTCTTGAAGCCGCGCCGCGCCAGCTCGATGCAGTGACGACCTTGGCCGCAGCACAAATCGAGGATCTGGCTGTGCGGCTGCACGGCTGCGGCCGCGAGTATGAAATCGACGTCGCGCCGCGTGTTCTCCGAGTTCTCGACGACGTCGCCGTCAGTCTTGACGTAAAGAGCATTGAAAAGTTTGCGCCACCACTCGGCAGGAAGATGCGCCTCAAGGTCCGAAACCGGACCGAGACAGGAACGCGGCGTTGGGCGCTTGGGCCGTTTCGCCTTGGGAAGAGATCCCATGATGGACAATTGTCCTCAAAGGGCCGCGCTCTGGCTCAGGGCCCTATTGCCCCCATCAGCCGGCGATCGACCGAACAAAATAACAGGCCCCCTATGGCCCCGATAGTCGGCGAACTTATTGGCCAATTACGACTTTGCAAGAGGCTTCTTCGAATTTTCCGCCGCCCCGTTGTCTCTGAGTTGCGCGCAAGGCTTCGTTAAGCGGAGCGGCGGCGAAGGAGCGCAACGAAGAATCCGTCGGTGGCATGCCGCGCCGGCGTCAATTGCAGTGTGTCCTCGCACCCGTCAGCGGAGCGGGGCAGCTCGCTTCCGATGCGCTCGACCCATGCGCCGGCGAAGGGCTCGACGGCAAATTCGCCGTGGCGGGCGAGGAATGCCTCGACCTGGTCGCGATTTTCCTCGGGGAGCACCGAGCAGGTCACGTAGGCGAGTGTGCCGCCCGGCTTCGTTAGGCCGGCGCCAAGGTCGAGCACGCGAACCTGCTCTGCCTGCCGATCGGGAATGTTCGCCGGCTTCACGCGCCACTTGGCGTCGGGCTTGCGGCGCCAGGTGCCCGAGCCGGTGCACGGCGCATCGACCAGCACGAGGTCGAAACGGGGCCCAAGCGCTAGCAGTGCCGCCTCATCCCCCGCCTCCATCACCTGCACGTTGCGCGCGCCGGCGCGCTTGAGGCGCTCGAAGATAGGGCGCAGCTGCTTTTTGTCGGAGTCGTAGGCGTAAATCTGTCCGGTGTTCTGCATCGCCGCGGCCAGCGCCAGCGTCTTGCCGCCGGCGCCCGCGCACAAATCGAGCACCTGCATGCGTGGACCAGCTCCGGCGAGCAACGCGGCAATCTGCGAGCCCTCATCCTGCACCTCGAACCAGCCCTTGCCGTGCGCCGTTTCCGCTTCGAGATGCGGCGCCTTGCCGGCCCCTTCAGGCGGCGGCACGCGCACGCCGGCGGGCGCCCATTGCGTCGGCGCGGCGCCATAGCGGTCGAGCGCCTTGACGACCTTGTCCGGACTCGCCTTCAGCGTGTTGACGCGCAGGTCGATGGGCGCGCGGGCGGCCAGCCCGGCGCCTTCCTCGGCCGCGCGCGCGCCGAAGGCACGCTCAAACGACGGCAGAAGCCATTGCGGAATGTCGCCGGCGACGTGCGCCGGCGCGTCGTCGGGAAGGTCGGCGGCGAGACCGGCTTTCTCGGCGTCGCTCAAGGGCGCCACAGAGTGCTCGGAGCCGTCGGCGACCGCGCTGACCTCGTCGGGTGTCATGCCCATTGCGCGTGGCGCGGCGCCGAGCGCCAGCGCGCGCGGCCCGTCGGAGCCCATGCGCGCGGCGATGGATGCGCGCCGGCGCAAAGCGTCGAACACCAGCGTGCCGATGGCGGCGCGATCGCCCGAGCCGGCAAAGCGGTGCGCCTTGCCCCAATCGGCCAGGGCCGTCGCCGCCGGACGGTGTCGGGTGAGTATGTCGTCGAGGACTTCGGCCGCCGCCGCGATCCGGGCTCCGGCGCGCATCTTACGCCCCGGTAATGAGAATGCGGATGGCGAATATCACCCACATGGCGACGAGCGCGATGGCGCCGACGCCGATCGCCAGTGAACGCGAGCGGACGTCGTTGGCGCCGGTGTGGATGTAGGCGTGCACGAGGCGTGAAATCACGAACACCCAGGCGAGGATCACGAAGATCAGGCTGTTGGTCGAAGTGATAAGGATGAACGCGACCACGACGTAGAACAGGAACGGCAGCTCAAGCTGGTTGTGGAAGCAGTTGGCGACTTGCAGCGTACGCGGGGGCCAGTTTGGCTGGCGCAGGGCAATGTCGCTCGGCTTCACCGCGCCGGAGTTCAGGGCCTCCCGGCGCAGCAGCCCCATCCAGAACATAAGGAAAAAGGTCAGCCCGACCTGGACGAACACCGGCAGCAGCAAATCCGAAACGGTCATGGTTGTTCCCTCAGAATCGCCTTGCCGTCGCCGGCCTTGCCAGCATGACGTCTAGTATGCGCTCGACGACCGAGCCGAGGACTAAACGCTACCGCCCGGGTAATTGGGGCTCTCGCGCGTGATCAACACGCCATGCGGGTGGCTTTCGTGGATCGCCGCCGGCGACACGCGGATAAACTTGGCCGTCGCCCGCAGGTCAGCGAGCGTGCGGGCGCCGAGGTAGCCCATGCCGGCGCGCAGACCGCCGACGAGCTGATGCAGCACGTTCTCGGCCGGCCCTTTGTAGGCAACCTGTCCCTCGATGCCTTCCGGCACGAGCTTCAGGGTGTCCTTCACCTCCTGCTGGAAATACCGGTCGGCGGAGCCGCGCGCCATGGCGCCGATGGAGCCCATGCCGCGGTAAGCCTTATAGGTGCGGCCCTGATAGAAGTAGGTTTCGCCCGGTGCCTCGTCGGTGCCGGCCAGCAAGGAACCGATCATCACGCAGGATGCGCCGGCGGCGAGCGCCTTCACGGCATCGCCCGAATATTTGATGCCGCCGTCGGCGATGATGGGCACGCCGTGCTTGGAGGCTTCGTCGGCACAGTCCATGACAGCGGTGAGTTGCGGAACGCCGACGCCGGCGACGATGCGCGTGGTGCAGATGGAGCCAGGGCCGATGCCGACTTTGATCGCGTCCGCGCCGGCGTCGATGAGCGCCTTGGTGGCTTCGGCGGTAGCGACATTGCCGGCGACGACCTGCACGCTATTTGACAACTTCTTGATGCGGCGCACGGCTTCGAGCACACGGCTCGAATGCCCATGCGCGGTGTCGACGACAATGAGGTCGCAGCCCGCCGCCATCAACAGCTCGGTACGGTGGAAGCCATCCTCGCCCACCGTCGTCGCCGCGGCGACGCGCAGGCGCCCCTCGGCGTCCTTGGAGGCGTGCGGGTGCTTCTGCGCCTTTTCGATGTCCTTGACCGTGATGAGCCCGATGCAGCTGTAGTCGTCGTCAACGACAATTAGCTTCTCGATACGGTTGGAGTGCAGGAGCCGCTTGGCTTCCTCCTGCGAGACCGAGCGGTTGACGGTGATGAGCCTATCCTTGGTCATCAGCTCGGAGACCGGCTGGTCGAGGTTGGTGGCAAAGCGCGTGTCGCGGTTGGTGAGGATGCCGACCAGCCGGCCCTTCGACGCGCCCTTGCTCGGCGTCTCAACGACGGGAACGCCCGAGATGCTGTGCTCGGCCATCAGCGCCAGTGCCGAGCGCAGGGACGCTTCGGGATTGATGGTGACCGGGTTCAAGACGATGCCGGATTCAAACTTCTTCACCAGCGCCACCTGGCGCGCCTGCTCCTCGGGGGCAAGGTTGCGGTGAATGACGCCGACGCCGCCTTCCTGCGCCATGGCGATGGCGAGACGCGCCTCGGTCACCGTGTCCATGGCCGAGGAGATGACCGGAATATTGAGACGGATGGAGCGAGTGATGTGCGTGCCGACGTCGGCCTGGCTGGGCAGGATTTCGGAGGCGGCAGGCACGAGCAGGACATCGTCGAACGTCAGCGCGACGGCGGAGTCAATAGTGAGCGGGCCATGGGACCGTGCGGCCATGCTTATGCGGTCTCCTGAGGGCTGGGCGACAAGGTTCCGGGACCCAGCGCGGGAACGATGTCGGCAGGGCTATACCACCTGAGTCGTATGGAGGGAAGCGAGGCGGCCTGCGGCGGCTTGGGCCGGCAGTGGACACTCTCAATACCGTGTCAACGCGCCGGCCGAACCGCGCCGGGCGACTTTACGCATTTGTATGTATTCCAAGGATTGTGTTCGGCCGCCTGCAGAGCAATGAGTTGGCTCCCGCAACCCCGGAGGAAAACACATGCGCATGTTGATTGCCTTGGCCGCGATCGGCTTTCTCGCCGCGCCGGTCCTCGCCGACACCTGCTCTGCCCAGGCGACAGCCAAGAAGCTGCACGGCGCCGCCGAAACGAGCTTCCTGAAGAAATGCACGTCCGATGTGAAGCTGAAATGTGACGCCGACGCCAAAGCCAAGAACCTGCACGGCGCCGCCGCAACGAGCTTCACGGCCAAGTGCGTGCGGGACGCGACAGGCGCCTGATTCGGGCGCGCGACGCGGCGGCCCTTAGCGCAGCTCCGAGGATGCCGTCACCAGCGGCTGTTGCAGCGGGGCGCTGAAGTTGGCGACATGTATGCCGGTAACGGCGGCCGTCGGCGGCGGCAGCGTCGGCACGAACAGCGCGTAGAGAAACAGCAGCCCGAGGCACGCCGTCGAGGCGGTCATGGCGGCGAGGGAAAGCATCATGAGGCGCATGGCGGGGGCTCTCAGGGTGTCAGCGATGATGTCGTCTCTGCGCCAGAAACTCGCCGCGGCCGCTGCCGGTTCCCTCGATTGTTAAGATGATGTCTCAAGTTGGCGCAGCACGCCGTCGCGGCGTTGCTGAGCGTCGGACAATTCCTCTGCTCACGCCTTCTGCTCAAGCCGTCTGATCACGCCCCGGCGCGGGCCTTCTTGTACTTGTCGTCCCACGCCGTCAGCTCCTCCTTGAGGTGCCGGGCAAAGCGCTTCGTCGCCCGGCGCAGCTTGTCGGTGCCGGCGCCTTCCGCTTTGCCCAGCGACTGCACCAGGCGCTCGGCGTTCTCGATGGCGCGCAAGGTGTCGTGGCGCACGGCCTTGACGTACTCTTTCATGTCGTCCTCTCGACGGGTTCAGGGGATGACGAGCTTAGTCCCTCGCCCGGTCTCTGTCGCCCCGATCGCATCAGTCATCACCATGCGTTGTGCGTCGGCTACGCACTCGGCAGCGGACTGATGGCCTCCCCGGCTGGACTCCCGCCCCTATTCCCCCACCCTCTATTGCTGGCGATGGACCCAGCACTGCTTTGTGTTCATCGGTACTCTCCCGTACAACGGCACGTGATAACGACGAGGGGACCCCAACAATGAGCGGTGGCTTGCTCGCCCTGCTGGACGACGTGGTGGCGCTGACCAAGCTCACGGCGGCGACGCTCGATGACGCCGCGGCACAGGCGGTGAAGGCGAGCGCCAAGGCGGCCGGCGTCGTCATCGACGATGCGGCGGTGACGCCGCGCTACGTCACCGGGCTCGCCGCGCAGCGCGAGCTGCCGATCGTCGGGCGCATCGCCATCGGCTCGCTGAAGAACAAGCTGTTGTTCCTGCTCCCCGCCGCGCTGCTGCTCAGCGCCTTCCTGCCGCAAGCGATCACGCCGCTCTTGATGCTTGGCGGGCTCTACCTGGCCTTCGAGGGCTACGAGAAGGTGCATCACATGCTCGCCGGGCCATCGCACGCGGCGGCCGGCGTCAAGGTGGCGGCGGAGCTCGCCCAGGGCGACAAGGCGCTCGAGGACCAGAAGGTGGCCGGCGCCATCCGCACCGACTTCATCCTGTCGGCGGAGATCATGGCCATCGCGCTGGCCACCATCACGGCGCCGGATCTCCTCACGCAGGCGGTCGTGCTGGCCGCCGTCGCCATTTTCATCACGGCGGCCGTCTACGGCGTCGTCGCGCTGATCGTGCGGGCCGACGACCTCGGCGCGCGGCTGGCGGTGCGCAACGGGGCCATCTCCGGGCCGGTCGGGCGCGCGCTGCTGCGCGGCATGCCGCCGTTTCTGGAAGTGCTGAGCCTCGTCGGCACGCTGGCCATGCTGTGGGTGGGCGGCGGCATTCTCGTGCACGGCCTCGCCGCGTTCGGCGTGACGGCGCCCGAGCACATCATTCATGGGCTGTCGGAGACGGTGCGCGATGCGGTGCCGTTCGACGCCGACGTGCTCGCCTGGCTGGTATCAGCGCTAAGCGCCGCGCTGGTTGGACTTGCCGCCGGGGCGGTGACGGCGGCGATCATGGCCCTCGTCGGCAAGGCTAAGCCGGGGCACTAAGCGCCAGGCGGGTCCCTCACCTCGCCGCGTTGCGCGGCGGTTCGGATTCGGTCTCTCCCGTGAAGAGGTAGTCGGCGAGGAACTGCAGCAAATGGATGGAAGGATCGTCGGGCGCCTGGTCAACGCGCTTCTTCAAGGCGACGAAAACGCCTGACGCCTTGGTCGTAGCCGCTTTCGTGCACTTGAGGGTGGCGAATTTCAAATCCGCATCGCCCAGCTGCTTGTCGCAGCCCGCCCCGTTGAGCGCGAACAGCAGGCTGAACTCGCGCTCCTCGCTCAGCTTCCCGCGCGACAACAGCGGCGTGAAGGCGAACCCCAGATTGGCATTGACGAACTGCACGTCGTCGTTCTTTCGCTCACCCGTATCGAGATCCTGCTGATCCCAAGTGAGGGCTTGCGCCAGTGTAATGTCATCGAGGTCGAGGCGCTTGTTGTCGTCGGACCACAAGGTGGCAGGCACGTTCGGCGCGTCGGTGGAGGCAAGGCCGCGCGGTATGGTGGCAAAGGCCTGCGGCTCTTGGCTGTCGCGCTCTTGCAGGACGAAGAGATCGACCTGCTCGCCGCCGTACCAGGTCATGAGATAGCGCTTGTTGTGCACGATCTTGAACGGGGCGCCGAACAGCATCTCCAACCGCTGCCGCGGCGTGAACTCATCGAGGGTCGTGATGAGCGTCTTCTGCTGCTTACATTTCTCGGCGCAGGTCGATGGGGTGTCCTCCTCGCGAAAGTAGGCGGGCGCCGTTTGTGCGTTGGCCAATGAGGTGCTGAACGCCAGCACGGCGAGGACGAGACAGGCGAGCAGTCGAAGTTGTGCGGGCATTGGCGAGAGGTCCCTGACGCAACAAGCAACCCTGAGAATACGGGAATGAAGGCGCACCGGTGCACTCCCGCTCTGCGCACGGTAAATGCCGGTGAAAGACCGGCCGGTCAACCTTGGCGCGAGTGATCGGCCCAGGTTGCTGCACCAGGGGCAATATGGCGCGAAGCTACTGCTGTGGGTAGGTGACGGCCGCCGTATCACCGTTGGGCGGGCACTTGTGCTCGTCCGAGCGCGGCCCCTCGGTGCATTCGGCACCGAACTGCGCGGCGCCGTCCTCGGTAATCGGCTGCAGCGTCGCCTTGCACAGCAGCGACTGGCCGGACGGGGTATCGGAGCGCAGCTGCACGCTGCGGCCGACGCCGACGTCGAAGCGGAAGGTGCAGCTCTCGCCCTTCGGGCGCAACAGGACCGTGACCATGTTGTCGTTGCGGGAGATCTGCTCGACGGCGAACGTGTCGCCGTCACCGCCGCCGAAAGTGATCATTTGTTGCGGGGCGACGGAGAACGTGTCGTCGGCGTGGACAGGCGCCGGCAGCGCACATGCCAGCGCCAGGCCGGCAAGACCAATTGAAATGAGGATCGAGCGCTTCATGATGTGGGCCTCTCTTGAGCGCAGGGCATCGTAACTGATCTCCGTCGCAAAGTCCTTTAACGTACGGCTTCTGCACTGATGAAATTCTCTTAACAGTGGCGCGCGCGGCGCACTGGCGCTGTCAGGCTAAAACGCAGTCGACGGGCGCCATGTGGCCATAGCTGCCATGCGCACTGCGGACTGTTCCGCGGGGAACATTGCTAGAATGCACCGCGGGGGCGGAGGACGACGATGGTCGACGTCACGTTCCCTTTCATTATTCTCCTCGGCGGCCCGCTGGCCGCGTGGATCACGGCCCTGGTGCGCGGGCACAGCGGTCGGCGCAAAGCGCTCGATATCCTCGCCGGCGCGATATGCGGCCCGCTGGCAACGCCCTCTGGATGAGCATTGCCGGGCGGCTGTTCGCGCGCGGCCCGGACCAGGCCTACATGGGCCCAGCGTGGGCCCACCTGCTCGCCGACCTATTGTGGTTCTCCCCGGTGATCGGCGGCTTTATCGGCGTAACTGCCGTGGCCATCGGGTATCGTCTGGCAGGCCACGGGCCCGTACGGCCGCAGGAGAGCTGGGGCGAAAAGGTCGGCGACGGCCTATGCATCGTCGGCTTGGTCTACGCGGTCATCGCCCTGGCGCTGGCCATCGGCGTCGTCATCCTTGCGTTTTTTCTCGACGCCACCACCTTCATCACGCCGCTCCTGCTGCTCGACATCCTCAAAGGTGCGGCGATCATTCTCCTCGGCTGGGTGCTGACGCGCCTGTTCCGCACGCCCGATGCGCAACCCACTGCCCCGCCTCCGACTTAGGGTCCCGATGCCGCTCGCTAGTCTCCGTCTGCTCGCCGCACTCGTTGCGGCCCTCTCGCTGCTGGCTGCCGCCCGCGCCGACCCCTATCTCGGCGACTTCCCCTACCCATTTGCGGTCGCGAGGTTCGATTTCCGCTCTCAGTACCAAGACCTTTGGATGTCCTACATGGACATCGCTGCGGCGCGGTCGAACGGGCGCACGGTGGTGCTGCTGCACGGCAAGAACTTCTGCGGTGCGACCTGGGAAGGGGTCATTCCGGCGCTGTCGGACGCCGGTTATCGCATCATCGTGCCCGATCAGGTGGGCTTCTGCCGTTCGGCCAAGCCGCGCGCCTATCAGTTCAGCCTGCATCAGTTGGCGGCCAACACGCACGCGCTGCTTTCCAATTTGGGCGTCGAGCACCCGATCATCCTCGGTCACTCGATGGGCGGCATGCTCGCCATCCGCTACGCCTTGATGTACCCCGCGGAAACGGGCGCGCTGGTGCTGGTCAACCCGATCGGGCTGGAGGATTGGAAGGCCAAGGGCGTGCCGCTGGCGACGATCGATGAGCTCTATGCCAAGGAGCGCAAGACGACGGCGGAGAGCATCAAGAGGTATCAGCAGGCCGTCTATTATCACGGCGAGTGGCGCCCAGCGTACGATCGCTGGGTCGCCATGCTGGCCTCGATGTACACCGGCAAGGATGGCGATCTCGTCGCCTGGAACCAGGCGCTGACCAGCGACATGGCGCAGTCGCAGCCGGTCATCTACGAGGTCGACCAAATCAAGGTGCCGACGCTGCTGCTCATCGGCATGCGCGATACGACCACACTCGGCAAGGATCGCGCCCAGCCCGAAGCGGCCAAGGCGCTCGGCAACTACGCGGCACTGGCGCCGGCGGTGACGGCGCGCATCAAAGGTGCTTCGCTCGTCACCTTCGAGGAACTGGGGAACGCGCCGCAGATCGAAGACCGCGACCGCTTCAACGCCGCGCTTTTGAAGTCACTCGACATCCTGCTTCCTCCGTCGAAGCCGTAGCTACGTCGGGCGGAAGCCGGTGGCTACGACATAGAGCTCGGCGGAATCGGAGCGGCTGGCCGGCGGCTTGACGTGCTGCACCTTGGCGAAACGCTTTTTCAACAGCTCGAGCAGCTCGCGCTCGGTGCCGCCCTGCAGCACCTTGGCGACGAAGGTACCGCCCGGCCGCAGCACGTCGCAGGCGAAGTAGGCAGCCGCCTCGGCAAGACCCATGATGCGCAGGTGGTCAGTGCGCGTGTGGCCGGTGGTCGGTGCCGCCATGTCGGACAGCACGATATCGGCGCGACCGTCGCGGAGCAGTGCCTTCAATTTCGCTTCGGCATCCTCGGCGGTGAAATCGAGCTGGATCGCTTCGACACCAGGGAGTGCCTCCATCGGCAGGTAGTCGATGGCCACCACCTGGCCCTTGCCGCCGGCGGACTGCACGCGCTCGGCGGCAATCTGGCTCCAGCCACCCGGCGCGGCACCGAGATCGATGACAATCGCCCCCGGCTTCAATAGGCGGTACTTCTCGTCGATCTCCTTCAGCTTGTAAGCCGCTCGCGAGCGCATCCCCTCGCGCTTGGAGGCGGCGACATAGGGATCGTTGAGCTGCCGCTCGAGCCAGCGCTGCGATGATGGCCGGTGCTTGCGCGCCGATTTCAGGCGCACGTGCATTTGGCGCTGACCGCCGCCCGGTCCTTTTTGCGGTCCGCCGCCACGTTTCTGGGTCATGTGTGCTGCTCTATGCCGGCCGGCGACGGCGGCGCACCGGCGTCAGCACGCCGTCCTCGACCATCAGCGTCGTCAGGATGCCTTCGCGCAGGCCGCGGTCGGCGACGCGCAGACGCTCGCACGGCCACATACGCAAGATGGCTTCGAGGATGGCGCAACCCGCGAGCACGAGATCCGCCCGGTCACGGCCGATGCAAGGCTCGGCGATGCGCTGCTCGTAGGTGCGCCCGAGCAGGTCGTACGTCACCTGACGCACCTCGCCGACGTTGAGCCAGCAGCCGTCAACCCGGTTGCGGTCATAGCGCGTGAGGCCGAGCTGGATGCCGGCGACGGTGGTCACCGTGCCAGAGGTGCCGAGCATGTGCATGCGACGGCCGGCCAGGCGTTCTGAAACCTTGTGCTGGGCTTCGAAGTCCTGCAGGCGCCCGCGCGTTTCGGAGACCATGGCTTCGAAGTCGGCCGGCGTCACGTGGCGACCGCCGAAGCGTTCGGCCAGCGTGACGACGCCGATGGGCAGCGAGGTCCAGGCGACCATGCAATGCTGCGCATCCAAGCGGCCAGCCAAGCGGCGGTCGCGCTGGCGGCTGCGGCGCGTCAGGTCGAGGAGGATCAATTCCGAGGAGCCGCCGCCGATGTCGAACACCAGGACGAAGTCGCAGCTGGCGTCGACGAGTGCGGCAGAACCCGAGACGGCGAGGCGCGCCTCGACCTCGCGGGTGAGGATTTCGATCTCGAGGCCGAGCTTGTCGCGCACGCGCTCGAGGAATTCCCCGCCGTTCTCGGCGACACGGCACGCTTCCGTAGCGACGAGGCGTGAACGGCGCACTTTGGCGCGGCCGAGCTTGGCCGCACAAACTTTCAACGCCTCCAGCGTGCGCGCCATGGCCGGCTCCGAAAGGCGCCCCGTCTGGCTGACGCCTTCACCGAGACGAATGATGCGCGAGAAGGCATCTACGACGCGGAAGCCCCGCCGTGATGGGCGAGCGAGCAACAGCCGGCAGTTGTTGGTGCCGAGGTCGAGGGCGCCGTAGACGCCGTCGGCGCGCGTATCACGATCCGTTCGCGGGGCGGCAGTAGAGCCGTCTGCGTTTCCGCTATGGTGTCCGACGGGGGAAAAATGGGAACCAATGCCGGCGGGGAGATCGCCGCTGCTGGCTTTGACATCAGGCGCTTTGGTGGCGCCGCCCTCGTCGGGATAGCCCTGCACGGTTCTCGCTCCAGCGCCTGGCATGCGGCCATTGGCTCGGCAAGCCGGGCTGAGGCCGTGTCATCAGGCGTCTTCTGGATGACACTTGCCACCAGTCTAACAGTATACAGCGAGCGGTAAAGCGCACTTCGAGACTATGAGTTATCCTCGTCTGCCCGTAACTGAATTTGATTTAACCGATGCCCCGTCTCGCGCTGATCCTGATTCCCGCTGCAGCGCTGATTCTGTTGGCGGCGGAACACGTTGCCTCGGCCGCCGGGCTGTCGGAAACCGACAAAGCGCGCCTGCTCTCCGCCTATCCCGAACATCTGGAGCGCGTCGACGGCAGCGATCTCGTCTGGCGCGATGGCACGCGCATGCCGCTTGACGACGGCAAAGTCGACAAGGCGTTCGAGGAATGGCTGGAGCATCCCGACATCGCCGACATGATGGCGGTGCCATACCCCGCCGGTGCAGCGGCGGCGCCGCCGGAAAAGAACGTCGATCCGGGGCGGGCGCGAAATGCAGCGTTCTTCGACAAGGTCTATGGCAGCTGCCGCGCCGGCGAAGTCGAAAGGAACTTGGGGATCGTCGCCTGGCTGCCGAAGAAGACGAAGCAAAGGCTGCCGTTCAGCAAAATCAATGGCGCGGCGCGGGCGCTGGAGGCGGTGAGCGCTGAGCTCGACGCGCTGCCGGCG
The DNA here is from genome assembly GCA_036559705.1 of Hyphomicrobium sp. GTDB lineage: Bacteria > Pseudomonadota > Alphaproteobacteria > Rhizobiales > Hyphomicrobiaceae > Hyphomicrobium_A. Next base: position 2,341 of record DATBSP010000118.1, on the reverse strand, counting down.
TCGTTCGACGTCTTTCTTTTTCCGTCGGCCGGCACCTTCAACTGCCGCGTCATCGCCGGCACATCGCGCGTCTCGGCGCACGGCCAGGGCATAGCCATCGACATCGCTCTGAAGCGCGCGAACTACTGGCGCAACGACCCACACGGCAAGGACGGCGCGCTCCTCTATAGAAATGAGATCCCGATGGACATCGTGCGCATCTTCGAGAAGCACGGGTTCATCTGGGGCGGGCGCTGGTATCACTACGACACCATGCACTTTGAATATCGGCCGGAGCTTCTTGGGGTGCGCGGGGGCCGCAGCGGCGGCTAGCGGCACGCAGATGTTGGCGCCGACGTCGCGGGTTGCGGCGCCCATCACCACCTGTTATATGCGCCGCTCCGGCGGCCATGCGCCCCGAGGATCCCGGCATTGGGGGATCGTCTAATGGTAGGACTGCAGACTCTGACTCTGCCTGTCTAGGTTCGAATCCTAGTCCCCCAGCCAACAAGTCACGTGCTCTCGGCGGTCTCCAGGCCACTGAGCGATACCCCGGAAGAACGCACGCAATTTCCGCGCGTTATAGCGACTGCGCATCCGACCGCCCCCAAGCCTCGGTCTCTGGCTGGCGGTTTCAGGAGCCCAATTGCCCCCGAGTCTCCGAAGGCCAAAAACGGGCTGGCAGTTTGGGCGGCCGATCCGCGCCGGCGAACCCGGAACGGGCGCCAGCAAGCGAATTGCCTCGCCCTTTAAGTGCCTAAGCGCCGGTCGTTCACACAGAACGCTGAAAATTCAGGTCTCGAAGCCCAGCTGCTGCCGCTGAGAGTTCCAACTGGCGGCGAGGTCCGTCCTGTACATCAGCTGCTTCAAGCTCAGCTCGGCGGGCTGCCGCCCTTCGAGGATGGCACCGATGACACTCGGCGCGAGGAAGGCCAAGGGCAAATGCGCCTGCACGTAGGACCGAGTGAGCTGCTCGCGAACGGCAAGTTCCGACAAATCGCTGACACGGCGCATGCGAATGTCTTCGAACCAAGCATAGGCTCGCGCCACCGCCTTCACTAAAGGCTCGTCCCTTGAAACCGAAGCCATGACACCGCCCCCGATGATCAGCTTCTGCTCGGTCCCTCGCTTCGTGATGCGCACGGGCGCCACGATCATGTGAGTAGTTGGTTCGTCGGGAGAAAGCGTGGGCAGCTTGAGGGACTCACGGAGCCGTCCCAGTGCGACAGTGAGCGTGAGTGTTGTATCTCCGATCTCGATGCGCGACAGGATCGATTGGAGTGTCGAGCGGAGCTGGCCGGCATGGTCTTGCGTGAGCGAACGCGACACTGCCGTTGTTGCCTTAAGGACGCTCGCGGTTTGTGCCGGCGGCAATCGGCCCAGGGACATGATTGAGCTCAACGCGCTCTGGTCGTCGAGAAATGAGCCCAAGGCAACCAGCACGGCATTCTCGATCTCAATTGCCGGTATCCGCCATCGCTTGCCCTGCTCATCCTTTCGCGGCCGTCCGCGCACCAGCGACTTCGATATGTAGTAGCGATATCGCAGCCCACCCTTGTTCGAGTGCGACGGCGTCAACCGTTCACCTGCCTCATCGAAGACGAGCCCCGTCAGGAGGCTCGGCACCCGAGCCCGCATCTGCTTGCGGTGATCCACCCGGTTCTCGGCGAGCTGTTTCTGAACGCGGTCCCAGGCCGCACGTTCGATGATCGGCCGATGCAGACCCTGATAGGTCGTCCCCTTGTGGACCACCAGGCCGAGGTAGATTGGATTTTGCAGGATCTGGTAGAGATTGCCGCGTGTGATCGGTTGGCCGCCGATTGTCCTTCCGTCTTGCGTGACGCGGCGGTGTGAGCGGATGCTTTTCCTGTCGAGCTCATCGGCGAGGGTGTGGACCGAGCCGAGTTGAACGTAACGCCTGAATATCAGCCGCACCTTCTTGGCCTCAGTCTCATTGACGACCAGCGCCCGGTTCTTGACCTCATAGCCAAGCGGCACGCTGCCGCCCATCCACATGCCCTTCTGGCGTGAAGCCTTGATCTTGTCGCGGATGCGCTCGCCCGCGATCTCGCGCTCGAACTGGGCGAAGGACAAAAGCACGTTCAGCGTCAGCCGACCCATGGACGTCGTGGTGTTGAACTGCTGGGTGACGGCCACAAACGACACGCCTTGCGCATCCAGAACCTCGACGATCTTGGCGAAGTCGGCGAGCGAGCGCGTCAGGCGATCGACCTTGTAGACAACGATCACATCGACGCGCTTTGCACGGATATCGTCCAGCAGCCGAACGAGACCCGGCCGCTGCATGTTGCCGCCGGAGAACCCGCCGTCGTCATATTTCGCCGGCAACTCAGTCCAGCCT
>DATBSP010000117.1:0-14951 GCA_036559705.1 Hyphomicrobium sp. | reverse complement strand
ATTACAGTGCTTCCGGCCGAGAAGGAGACTGCCGAAGCGGCCAAAGCGCAGGCTCAGGTCGAACTGGACAAGACAGTGGTCTACGCCGGAGTTGCAGGTCGGGTGGAGCAGTTCAACTTACGCGTCGGCGATGTAGTCAATCCGCTTATCCGGCCAGCTGGTATTCTAGTGCCTGCCGAAGCGGGACGCTTGCAGCTTGTAGCAGGGTTTAACCAGCTGGAGCAGCAAGTGATCAAAGTCGGCATGACGGCAGAGGTCACCTGCATCTCGAAGCCTTGGACGATCATTCCGATGGTCGTCACGCAGGTACAAGACTACATCGCTGCCGGACAGGTGAAGACCTCGGAAGTACTCATTGATGCGCAACAGGTCATGCAGCCAGGCACGATAACGGCCTTCCTTGCACCGATGTACAACGGCGGCCTCGACGGGGTTGCCCCCGGCAGCAGCTGCATAGCAAATGCCTACACTAACAATCATGACGAGCTGCAGCGAAAAGACATCGGGTGGGGGTCATGGGCTTTTCTGCACATGGTCGACACCGTGGCGTTGGTGCACGCGATGATCCTCCGCCTTCAAGCTCTGGTTTTTCCTATCCAGGCGCTGGTGCTCTCGGGGCATTGAAAAATCACCGGCAATCTTTCGCTCCCTCGGGCCCTCCAATAGAGACGACAGGTTACGAATCGATCGCACAGCCAAATCCAGAAGCGACAAGCGCACGACTGCCTGCGAACCTCAACGCGTTGCATGACCGGTTATGGCTTATGGCCCAATAAGGGACTTCGCGGCTCTCCCGCGTCAGTTTCCGCTTCTGACCCAAAGCGGACCTGACGCGTCGGCGCAGTCCGTCGGGCGAGTCGCGCGATTAAGCAGGAACGTACGTCAACCTAATCACGTCCTCGCCAATTAGATCGCTGGCCACAAGGCGGAGCGGCGGCCGGGGGCCGGCGAAGAATGGCTTGCCGCGACCAAGCACGACGGGGTGGAGGTAGAGTCGATACTCATCAATAAGACCAAGGTCGGTTAGGCTTCGTGCCAGGTCTGGTCCGGAAACTCCAATTTCCCCAACAAGCTGAGCCTTCAGCCCCCGTATCACCGCCTCGAGGTCATCCTCGACAAGGGTGGCGTTGGGGCCGACTGACTTCAACGAGCGCGACACGACCCACTTCGGTTGGCGCCGCCACGCCGCCGCGAACTCGCGTTGCTCCACGCTCCACTCAGGATTGTCTTCGTCCCAATAACGCATGACCTCATACATGCGGCGACCGTACACACTGCCCGTCAGGCCGCGCACTTGCTCTATCCAGTGACGGAAGAGCGCGGGGCCTGTCCGTATTTCCTGATGATCGACGTAGCCGTCCAGGGATTGGTTCATTCCAAAGACGAGCTTCGCCATGCTACAAAATCTCCACTCCAGGTTCTTCAGAATAGCTTGAGCCGACGTTGCGCAGCAGTGAGGTTGGACACGATCTGCGCGGCGTTTTCGGTGTAACCAATAACCAGAGGTTCCGCTTTTGGCCCAAAGCAGACATTGCACGGTTCCTGCCACGAGGTCTGCTGTTGACCCTAAGTGGACTCCTCCGCTCAAAACTATTCCCCGCCTCCCACGTCGCGCGTATGCTTCCCCATCCCGACCCCGCTAAGGGGTCGATCTCGGGGCGTCCTGCATCGAGGGCGTGCTGCAGGTCGGGTACACGGAGCGACTATCCGAGGCTCGCCGCGCCCACCCGGTGAGAGTCCGGGAGGGGGAAACCCCTGAAACGCCGCGGGTATGCCCATAATCCTGCGCGGAGGCTTGAGTGTCGCTCAAAAAAATAAAACAGCTTCGCGGCACGCCCCGCCCCGCAGCCCCTTGCTCTTTCTCATCACTCGGGCCGAGTGGCCGCCGGGCGTAGCGTTTTGGTCGATCTAACCCTGGGACAGGGCTACTCACCCTGACGCCGCGCGCCGGGACTAATTGTTTCTCCGAGAGCGGGCCATTGTGGTGCCGGGTAGCGTTGGTGCATAATCTTCCCGCATAGAAGAGGGAATCGCCCGATGCGACGTTCGACCCTGCTGCGCTGCGCCGCAACGACGCTCGCCCTGCTGCTCGCCGCATCGGCCGCGCAGGCCGGCTCGGCCTGGGACGAGATCCGCGCGGCCGTCTTTGCCGGGCGCACCATCAGCCCTGCCGGCGACACCGTCGTCCTCACAGCGCCCAACCGGCCGCTCGACCAGCGCGCCGTGCCCGTCGACGTCGAAGTTAAATTCGCCGACGGCCGCAGCGTGCGCGCCGTCACCCTCATCGCCGATCAGAACCCGACCCCTGTCGCCGCCCAGTTCGACATCGGCGGGGAGCGCGAGCACCTGAAGCTGACGACACTGCTGCGCCTCAACGCGGCGACGGACGTGCGCGCCATCGTCGAGGCGAGCGACGGGCAGCTCTACATGGCCGAGCGCTTCGTCAAGTTCGCCGGCGGGCAGGCCGCCTGCTCAGCGCCCCCGTCCGGCAGCCCGGAAGAGATCGCCGCCACCATGGGCAACATGAACCTCGAGCCGCTCGGCAAGCAGGCGGCTGCGACGCAGATCGAGCCGCGTGTGCGCCTCAAGGTCATGCACCCCAACCACACTGGTATGGTGCTCGACCAGCTGACGCTGCTCTACGTGCCGCTGCGCATCCTGACCGACATGGAGGTGCGCCAGGGCGAGGAACGTGTGTTCGCCATGAAGGGCTCGATCGCGCTGTCGCAGAACCCGGTCGTCGAGTTCGACTACCGCAGCAACGGCGCCGACAGCCTGCACATCGAGGCGCGCGACAGCCAAGGCGTCAGCTGGAGGCGCAACTTCCCCATCGGCCAGGGCAGCTAGTTTTACTCGATCGCGATGATCATGGCGTCGGCGCCGGCGATGCGGATGGTTTCGCCGACGGATTTGCCGACGAGCATGGCAGCAAGCGGCGACACGTAGGAAATCGAGCCCTTCGATGGGTCGGCCTCGTCCTCGCCGACAATGCGGAAGGTCTGCCGGCGCGCGTCCTCGCGCTCAATCGTCACCGTCGAGCCGAACTGCACGACGCTCGTGTCGGCCGGGGGCGGCACCAGCTCGGCGCTGGCGAGCCGCGCGCTCCAATAGCGTAGATCGCGCGCCGTCGCAGCAACGAGGGGCAGATCGCCCGCCACCTGCGCCGCGGCATGCGCGGCATCGAAGCGCTGCACCTCGGCCTCGATGTGCGCCAAGCCCTCGCGCGTGACGAGGTTCGCGTGCTCGGAGATGAGCCGGTCCGGCAGCGCGTCGACGCTGTCCTGCTCCTTGACGAACGCGCGGCTCATGGGCGTTTCCTTCTTCGTAACGCGGCCGACGTAAAGCGGCCCAGCCGCTGAATATAGTGCCTTTGCGCTGCAAGCAGCAAAGCGTGGCCGGCGGGTGGGTTGTAGCGGCGCATTGTTGGCCGTACGCCGCGGCCCTACATTTCGTCCGACACGGAGGACACCGCTATCGAGATCAACCTGACCGGCTTTGAGAAGCGCCAGCACAAGGTGGCGCCCCGCCTCGTCTTTGCGGAGCGCATGGCGCGCGCCATCGGTTTGTGGCTGGCGCTGACGGTGTTCGGCCTCGCGATCGGCATCGGCGGCTACCGCTGGCTCGAAGGCATGTCGCTCACCGACGCCTTCATGAACGCGGCCATGATCCTTTCCGGCATGGGACCGGCGACGGAGCTGAAAACAGAGGCTGGCAAGGTATTCGCCGGCTTTTACGCCATTTTCTCCGGGCTCATCATCGTCATTGCCACAGGCTTCGTGCTGGCGCCGATTTTCCATCGCGTGCTGCACAAATTCCACGTCGAAACGCGCGGCGACAATTAGTGCCCGTCACCCCCGACATCGCCGCCGCGGAGGCCGCCATCGTCGAGATGACGAATGCGCTCCGCGCCGAGCAGAAGTTGCAGCCGGTGCGCCAGGACCCCAAGCTGGTGGCGGCGGCGCGTGCCTATGCGCGCAAGCTCGGCGGCTACGAGCACCTGTCGCACACCGCCGACGGTTCAACGCCGTCGGCGCGCATCGCTGCGGCGGGGTACCGCTATTGCCAGGTGGGCGAGAACCTCGCCTCGATCTTCGACTCGCAGGGGTTCGACGCGCAAGACTATGCGGAGCGCGCCATCAAGGGCTGGGAGGAATCCCCCGGGCACCGCAAGAACATGATGCTGCCGTACGTCACCGAAATCGGCGTCGGCGTGGCGCGCGCCTCGGCCAACGAGCCGAAGTACATCGCTGTGCAGCTGTTCGGACGGCCGGAGACGACGAAGTACACCTTCAAGATCACCAACACCTCGGGGCGCGAGGTCGCCTACGCCTTCGAGGAGCAGGCAAATACCGTCTCGCCGCGCGAGATCATCACGCATTCGGCGTGCCTGCCGGGCACCATCGAGTTCGACACCGGGGAGAAGACGGGTGCCGTGTCGCGCTATGCAACGCGCGCGGGCCAGGTGTTTACGGTGAAGCCGGGCGTCGGCGGCGCCGTCACAGTCGACTTGAAAGAGGCGGCGGTGCCTGGGACGCCCCCCATCCCTATCCGCAAGTGAGCTTGAGGACGGAGCACGGGAACAAGTTTCTTTACCGCCTGAGGCCTCGTTCACGGCCGGTTGCAGTACCCTGTTTCCAAACAGCGCGCCGCGCGTTTGTGCTGATCATGGCGCACGCATGCCGATTACACCCGACATCCCCGCCGCCGAGGTCGCCATCGTCGAGATGACCAACGCCTTCCGCAAGAAGCACAAGCTTGCGGCGGTGCGTCCCAACCCGCAGCTCGAGGCGGCGGCACGCGAATATGCGCGCGTGCTGGCCGGCAGCCGCGACCTGTCCCACACCTTGCAAGGAACGACGCCGGCAACGCGGGCGCAGAAGGCCGGCTACGCCTATTGCCAGATCGCCGAGAACCTGGCCATCGCCTCCGACAGCCGCGGCTTCACCGCGCGCGACTATGCGGGGCGCGCCGTGCGCGGCTGGGAAGGCTCGCCAAGCCACCGCAAGAACCTCATGCTGCCGCACCTGACCGACATCGGCGTCGCCGTGATGCGCGCCGCCCCCGACGATCCTCGCTACATCGCCGTGCAATTGTTCGGGCGCCCGCGTTCGACGCGCTACGAGTTCAAGGTGCGCAACACTGGCACGAAGAAGGTCGCCTACGAGTTCGCCGGCAAGCGCTATAGCCTTGAGCGCGAGCAATACACGGCCCACAAGGCCTGCCTGCCCGGCAGCATCAACGTGGTGGGGAACCCCCAGACCAAGGCTGCGGCGCGCTATGAGGCGCGCGACGGGCAGGTGTATTCGGTTGAAGCCGGCCCGGGCGGCGTGACGGTCGTCATCGGCCCCGACCCGCGGCGCGACTAGGCGGCCGCTGCCCGCCGTTCGATCAAATCCCTGAAACGCGCGCGCGACGCCGGCATCTGCTCCTCGCGCGGAATGAGGACGCGGGTTTCGAGGAAGTGGCCGGTCAGCGCCAATCCGGCGACGACATCGTCGATTGTCGCCGCACCCTGTCGGCCCTTGGCGAGGAACCCCGGCAGGCGCAACAGCCGGTCCTTGTAGTCGGCGCCGGCCGACGCCGAGACGGCGCGGCCCGACTTGGGCGACACGTAGATGAGGTTGTCGTTGCTGCCCGTCGCGGCACATGCGGCAAGGTCGAGGCCGAAGCCGAGCTCATCGAGCAGCACCAGCTCCCAGCGCACCATCAGCGCCGGCCATACCTCCGGCTCATCGAGGTAGCCGAGCACGAACAACGCCACCTCGAACAGCGCTGGATGTGGATCGCGCTCCGGCAGCAGACGCGCCAGCCCGCACAGCGACGAGAGACCGGCGAGCGCCAACGGATCGTCCATCGCCTGCGCGGCATAGCCTTTGCGCAACTCGACGTTGATGTGGCCGAGTTGCTCGGCGAGGCGCGCCTTCCACGTTGCGTCGACGTGATTGCCGGTCTGGAGCACCGGGCGTAGCTTGCGCGAGCGCCCGCCATGCACGAGGCCGAGGTGGCGGCCGTGCGCGCGCGTGAAGATTTCCGCCACGGCAGCCGTCTCGCCGTGCGGCTTCACCGACAAGATGATGCCCTCATCGGACCACTGCATTGCGTCTCGCTCTATCGGTTGTTCCAGCGCCACCGGCCATAGCGCCATGGCGCCAAGGTATGCCGCTCGGCGCTGAGGTCGGGCACCGCATCGTGTCCCCGCGTACCGTACGGATGGCAGCGAGACAAGCGCGACACCGTCAGCCACAAGCCGCGCCAGGGCCCATTCGTGTCGATGGCTTCGAGCGCATAGTCGGAGCAGGTCGGCAGGTGGCGACAATTCCAGCCGACGTAGGGCTTCAGCGTCCAGCGGTAGAGATGGATCGGCGCCTTGAGGATCGTGCCCGCCAGTCTCATTCGTAGGGCTCGCCCGATTTGCGCACGCAAACGCGCCGGCCGCCGCGCTTCTCAGACCGCAGATCGACCTCGGGTTGTGAGGCACCCTCGGAGGCGGGCGCGCCGATCTCCGGGGAGACCACTGGCACGCCGCGATCGCCGTGTTGCTGACCGTCGAGCTGCCGATGATCACGCATGCCTGGCATGGCCTTTTGGTGTCTAGGCGTTAGCGGCATCAGCAGGCGCAACCGCCCGCCTGCCTTCGATCTCGTCGATGGCCCGCTCGATGGCGTCGAATACCAGCATTACCGAGCCGTGCCGTGCCTTGTAGTGCCGCACCGGCTCGAGGATTGCGAGGTCGGCGAAGCGGCCGGTGGGCGGCGACCCATTGTCCTTCAGCATGCGGCGCATGGCGGCGGCGGTTTCGCGCAGTTCGGTAGCGCGCGCCCCGATGATGTGCGCGCCGACGATGGCGGAGGCCGCCTGGCCAAGCAGGCATGCCTTTACCGTCTGGCCATAGCCCGTCACCTCGTCGCCCTGCACGTTAAGGTCGATCGACACGGTCGAGCCGCACAGCTTCGAATGCGCCGTGACGGTCGCGTCGGGCCCCTTGAGCCGCTGCGAATGCGGGATGTGCGCCGCCAGCTCCAGAAGCTTTGAGTTGTAGATCTCGTTCAGATCGGCCATGTGTCGCCCGTATTTCATCAAAGCCGCCGGTCTTCCCATGGGACCCGCCGGTACCGATAATATAGGGCACCTGGCCGCCACGCACATCCCGCGCGGGGGACCCTAATGCCCGCCACCCGGAGGAGCGCCCCGTGAAGGATACCCCGGGCGTCAAGCTGAAGACCCTGAAAACGCGCCTGCCCTCCCGCGAGGAGGCCGAGGACGCGGTGCGCACGCTGCTCGCCTGGGCTGGCGACGACCCGGCGCGCTCGGGCCTGATCAATACCCCGAAGCGCGTGGTCGAAGCCTTCGAGGAGCGCTTCAGCGGCTATCGCGCCGATCCCGCCGCCGAACTTGCCCGCACCTTCGAGGACGTGTCGGGCTATCACGACATGATCCTGTTGCGCGACGTGCGCCTCGAAAGCCATTGCGAGCACCATATCGCGCCGTTCACCGGTATCGCCCACGTCGCCTATCTTCCGGACAAACGGGTTGTAGGGCTGTCCAAGCTCGCACGCGTGGTCGACATCTTCGCTCGCCGGCTGCAGGTGCAAGAGTCGCTCACGGCGCAGATCGGCGAAACCATCCAGCAAAGCCTCGCCCCGCTCGGCGTCGCCGTCATGATCCGCGCCGCCCACCAGTGTATGACGCTGCGCGCCGTCAACCAGCCCGAGGCCATCATGGAGACGACGCACTTCACCGGCGTCTTCGGTAAGGACGAGAGTTGGCGCCGGCGTTTCCTCGATGCCGTGCGCCCCGGCGCCGGCGGTTAACGAATTCTCACCAGCAGGTCCATCATGGCTCTGAGCAAGACACCGGTGTTCGCCCCGCGCGGCTCCAAGGCCGACATCGAGGCCGGGCTCGTCTTCCAGCCGAAGTTCGACTCCGACGGCCTCATCCCGGCCATCGTCACCGATGCCGGCAGCGGCGAAGCGTTGATGTGCGCCTTCATGAATGCCGAAGCGCTCGCCCTCACCCTGGAGACGGGCTTCGTCCATTTCTGGAGCCGCTCCCGCGCCGCACTGTGGAAGAAGGGCGACGAAAGCGGCAACATGTTTAATGTCGTCGAAATGCGCACCGACTGCGATCAAGACGTTCTGTGGTTGCGCGTCTCGGTAGAAGGCGACGGACACGCCTGTCACACGGGCCGGCGCAGCTGCTTTTACCGGATCGTTCCGGTGCAAGGCGCAGCGGGCGCGTCGACGCATCTGCTGCTGGCGCCCGACGCTGAAGACACCGTCTGAGGCGCTGTCACATTTCCATTCTTGCTTGACGTGTTGCGCTGCGTTTGCTTCCCCGCAGTGCGAGACTACCTGCGTCATAGTGCAAGGTTAATCTTGGACGCCTATATCTGAAGCATATGCTCATAGATCAAACGGCCGACTTGAGTAGCCGGGGCACAAAATGCGCAATTGGACGTTAACAAGCGCACATACCGGGGTCGGACAGACAGCATTTCATAGCAGGTGAAGGACATGGCCAAGGCTAAGATCGGGCTTGCGTTGGGGGGCGGCGCGGCACGCGGCTGGGCCCACATCGGCGTCCTCAAAGCTCTCGCCGAGGCCGGGATCAGACCGGACATCATCGCCGGCACTTCGATAGGCGCCGTGGTCGGCGCCTGCCATGCAGCTGGACATCTCGACGAGTTGGAAGGGTTCGCCCGCGAGCTGACGCGCCGCCGCATCTTCGGCTACCTCGATTTCAATTTCGCCGGCACCGCGCTGATCAACGGGCAAAAGCTGTGCGACCGCCTCGAGCGCCAGCTCGGCGATCTGCACATCGAGGAGCTCGACCCGCGCTTTACCGCCGTCGCGACAGAGCTCGGCAGCGGCCATGAGATCTGGCTGTCGCGCGGCCGGCTCGCCGACGCGGTGCGCGCCTCGTACGCCCTGCCAGGCATTTTTCGCCCGGTGAAGATCAACGGCCGCTGGCTGTTCGACGGCGCGCTCGTCAATCCCATCCCGGTGTCGGTGTGCCGCGCCCACGGCGCGCGCTACGTCATCGCCGTCAATCTCAACTTCGATGTGTGCGGGCGCGGGACAATCGTTCCGCATCTCGAGCCGGACATCGCCGACGAGGAGCCGGCAGAAGAGCAACCGGTCAACGGCAAGAACGGCAGCGGCATGCGCAGCCTGTTGAAGCGGCAGGTGCTCGGCAAGAGTGAGGCGACACCCGGCATCTCCACCGTCATGGTCGAAGCGTTCAACATCGTGCAGGACCGCATCGCGCGCTCGCGCCTCGCCGGCGATCCCCCGGATGCAATGATCAACCTGCGGCTTTCTGATATGGGGCTGTTCGACTTCCACCGCGCCGACGAATTGATCCGCCGTGGCGAGGAAGCCACCAAGCGGCATCTGGTGGAGATGCGTCGCGAGATCGACGCGCGTCAGCATGCGCCGGGTGCGCACACCGGCGTCACCCAGCTCGCCTAAACGGCGGCTATGGTCGACAGATTGCCCGGGCCGTATTAGCCGGTGACGAAGTAGCCGCGCATGGCGGTCACTTCCATCTCCACCTCGGCGATGTGGTTCTTCACGATGTCGCCGATGGATACGATGCCGACGAGGGCGCCGTCCTCGATGACGGGCAGGTGGCGGAAACGACCCTGCGTCATCACTTCCATGAGTTCATCGATCGTGCTCGTTTCCTGGCACGAGATGACGTTGGCAGTCATGCTCTGCGACACCGGCTCGCTTAGCGCCTCCGATCCGCGCTCGCCGAGCTTACGGATCACGTCGCGCTCCGAGATGATGCCGACGACGCTGCCGTTGTCACCAACGATCACGATCGCACCGATCTTTTTTTGCGCCAGCTTGTCGACGATCTCCAGCAACGTCGCATCGGGCCGCGCGGTCGCCACCGCTCTTCCCTTTGCCTTTAGTATCTGCCCGATATTCATTGCATCTTCCTCCCACTGCGCTTCGACAGTCGAAGTCCGGAAACGAGGCCGGCGGAACTCCGTTCCACTGCAACCACCTCCGGCAGTCGACGCAAAGTCATCTGCCTTTTTGGCCGGCTTGCCTTGCGACGCCCCGGCCATTCATGGTGCTGCAATCAAGCCTATGATGCAATAGGAGTGCTGGATGAATTGTCCGTTTGCACTGCATCAAAGAAGCCGAATGTTAAAAGGCCGGCGAAATAGCCGCCGATATGCGCTTCCCACGCAATGCCGCTTTCGCCGACGCTGCCGAGGCCGAGAACGGCCAAGATGTTTGCAATCAGAAACACCGCGGTGACGAGCACGACGCGCTTGTCGGTCAGGGCCTGTACCAGCGGCATCAGCGGCGCCGAGCGGGGGTCCTCCCGCAGTGCAGCAAGACCCCGCCCGTCGACCGCCGTGAACAGAAATCGCATCGTCGCGCCCATGAGACCCGAGATGGCGCCGGAGGCGCCGATCATCGGCACCATCTGCCCTGGATTGAAGACGAGGAAGGTTGCAGCTCCCGCGATCGCACAGAAGGCGAAGAGCAACAGGAAGCGCACCGGTCCGACGCGATTGGCAACCGCTCCGCCAAAGGCGACGAGCCACGCGGCGTTGAGGCCAAGGTGCACCCAGTCGCCATGCACCAGTGTGTGGGTGAGGAACGACGTCGCCAAGGCGATCTGGCCGCCCGGCAGCAGATCAGCGAAACCGGAATAGCGCGCCGGAATGAATGCGAGCGCCAGCGTCAGCCAGGTGTCCCAATCCGGTGACAAACCCATGCGGACGAGGTGTACGGCAACCATCAGCCCCAACACCGCAAGCACGCTGCCTGGTACATTGAACATCGGCTCGTGTCGGCTCACCGGCCTCTCCCTCAGCAGCGGCACGCATCGCAGCAGGCAGAGTTAACGTCAGCATCCCCCGCCAGCAACCATGATCTGCCTTCCCCGCCGCGCGCGACGTCGCTGGCACGGTTGCTGCTCCTATTGCCGCAGACGGGGATCGCCGGACCTAAGTTGTCCCGATCCGGGACGAGCAATAGCGGGCCTCTGAACGGCGGGGCCATGACGCTTACCGGTTCGAAAATGATTTTGAAGCACAAGACCAGCGAGACCCTTTTCGCTTATTGGAACAAGGTGCGCGGCAATCGCGGCACCCCGCGGCGCTTTGAGATCGAGCCGGCGCGCATTGCGGCCATCCTGCCGTCAACCTTCATTCTCGAGCGCGTCGACGCCGAGGTCTATCGCTTCCGGCTCGCCGGCACGCGCGTGTGCGACATGTTTGGCGTCGAGCTGCGCGGGACCAACTTCCTCGACGGCTGGTCGGCGGCGGATCGACTTTCGCTCGTCCGCCACTTTGCCGCGCTCGCCAAACAGGGGGCGGTCGAGACGATGCATATGGAAGCGGCACCCGTGGCGCGCGCATCCACGCCCTTCGAGGTGCTGCTATTACCTCTGCGCCATACCGACCAGACCATCGACCGAGTGCTCGGTGCTTTCTCTCCCCTCGACCCGCCGCATTGGCTCGGCGAGCTGCCTCTCGCCGCAAAGCGCATTATCGCCCACGAATTGGTGTGGCCGGCCGGCGCCCCGACATTTGAGAGCGAGCGCGTGCGTGGTGACGTCCCCGTGCTGCTTCCCAGCCGCCACGCGCGCATCGTGCGCTCCGAGCGCCGCCAGTTCCGCGTCTTTGAAGGCGGCCTCGGGCGTGACGACGCCGACAAGGCCTGACGCTTCAACCGCGCGGTTATTCCCGTCAGGCGCCTGGCTTCTGCTGGGCTCGGTCCAATATGCATCCTCAAAAGCATACAGAAATGACGCGGCGATTAGTCTTTCGTTAAGTGACGTTCCTGCATAGTCGACGCCGGAACAGAGCCTCTAGCGTACGCGTTTGGCTTGGCTTCGCGCAAAACGGACCGCCCTCCGGCGGCGCTATCGCAGGTACGGCAATGTCGACGGGTGCGGATGCATTTCGGCCAATTGAGCCGGCCGGAGCGGCCCACGGAGGTCCCCAGAAACGCCGCTACCCGCGCTACGCATTGAGCCTGCCGGGGCGCTTCATGCGCGCCGACAAGCTCGATCACCCCTGCCGTCTCATCGATATCTCGGTCGAAAGCGCGGCCATGACCACGCCGGTGCCGCTACACGTCGGCGAGAAACTGATCGTCTATCTGATGCATCTCGGCGGCCTCGAAGGCGCCGTCGTGCGCCTGTTTCCGGGCAGCTTTGCCATGATGATCTGCGGCACGCAGCGAAAGCGCGACAAGCTCGCCACGCAGATCCCGCGGCTCGCCGCGCAATCGGAACTCCCCGAAGGCGAGGAACGCACGTTCCCGCGCGTGAGCGCCGACGAAGCCGCGCTGCTCGTCCTGGCAGACGGCAGCACCATGGTCTGCCCATTACATGATCTCTCGTTGTCCGGCGCTTCGGTCGTCACGCCGGCGCGGCCGCCACTCGGCGCCGAGGTGATGCTCGACAAGCGGTGCGCAACCGTCGTGCGCCACCACGAGCGCGGTATCGGCGTCGAGTTCGTTAGCGATCAGTTGACGCGGCGTAGCGCGCCTTAAGACCTGAGCCACGAAGGTGAACGAAGGGCGAGTTTTTCACTTCAAATCCGGGGACGTTGTTTCAGCGTAATTCGAGTTCTGTCGGGTAGCTTGAGAGGAAGAGTAACGGGGTTTTCGGTCATGCAGCGGGTCCACTTCAGCGCCATCGTTCTTCTCGGAGGGATGCTGGCTTCATCGGCGGTTTGCGCCCAGGGCGTCTCGAACATCGAGAAGCCCGACAAGGCGGACCGCGCGACGGAGCGCGGCTCCTCCTTCATGCGCATCTTCGGACCGGCGCAGCCGCCCCATGGCTTCGTGCGCTTCTGCGAGGCGACTCCTGCCGAGTGCTCTTCCGACCATGGCCAGGAAAGCCGCTTTGACGCTACTGCCGAGCGCCTCAAGGAGCTCGACGAGGTCAACCGCGCAGTGAACAAAGACGTCGCGCCGGCGACCGACATCGAGGTCTACGGCGTCAACGAGTACTGGACGCTGCCGCGCAAGCGAGGTGACTGCGAGGACTACGCTCTGCAGAAGCGGCACGATCTCATCGCCAAGGGCTGGCCGGTCAGCGCGCTGCTGATGACCGTCGTGCGCGATGAAAAGGGCGAGGGCCACGCCGTGCTGACGGCGCGCACCGTGCAGGGCGACTTCGTCCTCGACAACAAGATCGAGGACGTACGCATGTGGAACAAGACGCCCTACCAGTTCGTGATGCGCCAGTCCTACCTCAACCCGAAGGTTTGGGTTGCGCTAGACACGCGGCAAAGCCCGCTGGCGACCGCACTATCCGGCGGCCTTGAGAACCAAAGCGCCGAGTAGTGCAAGGAGCCGCAGGCGTACTACGCCTCCGGTCGCAGCCCCGCGGCAAACCGCTTCCAGTTTTTGACGTAACGCCCCGCGGCGCCGCCGAAGCGCGCCGCGTCCTCATCCGACAGCTGGCGGATGATCTTGCCCGGCGAACCCAGCACCATCGAGCGAGGCGGAATTTCCTTGCCCTCGGCGATGAGCGTGTTTGCGCCGATCAGGCACTCCTCGCCGATTTTTGCTCCGTTGAGAACGATCGAGCCGATGCCAATGAGACTGCCGCGGCCGATGCTGCAGCCATGCAGCATGACCATGTGACCGATGGTGCAGTCAGCGCCGACGCTGAGCGGAAAGCCCGGGTCGGTGTGCAGCACGCAGCCTTCCTGCACGTTGGAGCGCGCCCCAATGCGGATCGGCTCGTTGTCGCCCCGCAGGACGCTGCCGAACCAGACGCTGGCTTCCTCCTCGAGGATCACCTTGCCGATCAGCACGGCGGTGGGCGCCACCCAATAGCGGCCCTCGCCCGGAGTTTCGACACGGACCCCGTCGAGCTCATAGAGCGGCATGAAGGATCACGCCTGCTCGAGATCGAGGTCGAGGATCGCCATTTGAAACTGGTAGGAGACCTCGCCTTCCTCCTCCTCGCGAAACAGCACGGCGATGAACTCGCCATTGACGAAGACCTCGGCTGAATCCTTCTTCTTCGGCCGCAGGCGCACCTCCAGCGACGGGGTGCCGAAGGTCTTGCGCAGATAAGCCTGCAGGCGGGCAGCTTCTTCCTGGTTCACGTGCGTGGTCTCCTTGAGGCGACGCGTTCGATCCCGCCGCCATATGCGAATTCTAGGGCTAAACTCACAGGCCGCCGAAATCGTCGACCCAGGTCTGCTCCATCTCGAGAGCCGGCTCGGCAGAGCCCGCCGACCCGACGATCTTGGCCGGAACGCCCGCCACCGTGACGTGAGCCGGGACGGCGGTTAGCACGACGCTGCCCGCTGCGACGCGCGAGCCATCGCCAACCGTGATGTTGCCGAGCACCTTGGCGCCGGCGCCGATCAACACGCTATCGCCGATCTTGGGGTGCCGGTCGCCCGTCTCCTTGCCGCTGCCGCCCAGCGTCACGCCATGCAGGAACGAGCAATTGTTGCCGACCTGCGCCGTCTCACCGACGACGATGCCGGTGGCGTGGTCAATCATGATGCCCTGGCCGAAGCGCGCGGCGGGATGGATGTCGACGGCGAAGGTGCGCGAGGACTGGCTCTGCAGAAACAGTGCGAAGTCGCGCCGCCCATCGTGCCACAGCGCGTGGGCGAAGCGGTGCGTCACCAGCGCGTGGAAGCCTTTGAAGTAGAGCAGCGGATCGATGTAGCGGTTGCACGCCGGATCGCGATCGAACACGGCGGCGAGATCGGCGCGGAAAATGCCACCCAGCTCGGGGCGCTTTTCCAGCACCGATTGGAACGTCTGATTGATCAGGACGGCGTCGACCTCGGAATGATCGAGGCGCTGCGCCAGCCGGTGGCAGATCGCATCCTCGAGCCGGTCGTGGCTCAGCAGCGTCGCATAGATGAAGCTGCCCAGCGCCGGCTCCGACGCCATCGCAGTCGTTGCCTCGCGACGGATCTCCGACCAGATTGGATCGTA
>DATBSP010000116.1:0-10117 GCA_036559705.1 Hyphomicrobium sp. | reverse complement strand
AGGCTTCTGCGCGCCGCCTCGCCGAGTGGGGCGCGACCACGGAGCAGATCAAAGCTTGGTGCGGATGGCGCACGGCTAAGGAAGCCGATCGCTACCTTCGCGAGGTCAATCAACGGAAGCTCGCCGGGAGCGTCGTGACGCTGTTGGCCAAGGGCAAAAAGCGAACGAAGGTGTAAACCCGTTCCGGCGGTTCAGTGTAAACCCGCCTCGCGGCCCTTGTTACTGCTCAGCTATTTTGGAGAGTGGTGCCCAGGGGCGGAATTGAACCACCGACACCGTGATTTTCAGTCACGTGCTCTACCAACTGAGCTACCTGGGCTTTTTGCTTTAGGCGGAAGACCCCGTCGCCAAAGCTCGGCCGTTATAGAGAGGGCACCGGCCCCTGTCCAGGGCTTCGCCCTTCGCGGCGCCGAGACAATCTTGGGGCGGATATTCGGGCCTCAGGGAAGGTCTTCATCGTCGGTCCGGCGCACATCGCCGCCTTCGCGCTGCGCCGCCGCCTCGTCGCCGTCCTCGTCGGCCGCCGCTTGACCGCCGGGAATGGCGTAGCCGCCGCCCAGCCAGCGGGCAAGGTCGACGTCGCGGCAGTGCGCCGAGCAGAACGGCCGAACCGCCGCGTCGGTCTTCTGGCCACAGATTGGACAGCGGCCATGGCCGGAGGCGGGTGGTTCCTTGCTCGCCATCAACCTTCAACCCACTTGAGCAGCGATCGACCTAGGTAGGGTCGAGCTCGGCGGCCCGCACCCAGGCGAAGTGGATAGGAAAGCCCTCGCCGGCGAGCAGCGCCACCACCTCGGTGAGCGGCAACCCGACGACGCTCGTATAGGAGCCGATGATCTTCTGCACGAAGCAGCCGGCCAGGCCCTGAATGGCGTAGCCGCCGGCCTTCCCGCGCCACTCCCGTGAGGCGATATAGGCTTCGATCTCCTCGCGCGACAGGTGCTTAAATCGCACCCGCGTGTCGACGATCTTGTGGCGCACGCGGTCATCGGGCGTGACGAGGCACACGCTGGTCAAGACGCGGTGGGCCCGGCCCGACAGAAGCTGCAGGCAGCTGGCTGCCTCCTCGATGTTCGACGGCTTCATCAGGATGCGGCGCCCGACAGCGACCACCGTGTCGGCGGCGAGCACGTAGGCCGAAGCGATGTCCTTGTCGTTGGCGATTTGGTCGCGCGCCGTCTCCGCCTTGGTGCGGGCGATGCGAGCGGCGTAGGCGCGGGGCATCTCGCCGCGGCGCGCCGATTCGTCGATCGAGGACGGTCGCAGCGCGTCCGGCTCGACACCGACTTGCGACAGAAGCATCAACCGGCGCGGGCTGGCGCTGGCCAGCACCAGCGTCGGGCGGGCCGCGTGCGGGGATTGCCCGGCGTTCTCCTTGGCCAGCTCGCGGCGCAAGGTTTCACGGCGGGGACGGTCGGTGCGGCTCAGCGCGGTCAGGAAGGTCATCGAGACATCACCGTGAAGGAAGAGGATGCCAGGTCGGAGGACAACAGGGTTCGACGGTAGGGGCTCGCCGTGGCGGATGTTGGGGGTAGCTGGCGGCGCCAGAGATAGCCGATTGTCGGCATTTTACGGTTGCTGACACACTGCTACGGGGCTTCCAGACATTGCAAAGCTGGCGTGCGAAAAGCAAGTGGCCAATCCACCGTTGCCAGAGCGGGCGGTTTTCAGGCTAAATCGCCCAGCGAACTGGGCCAAAAGGGCTTTAACAATGATTGCCAAGACCGCGATTGTCGAGCTTCTCGGGCGCACACCACTCTTTGGAACACTCGATGAAGCAGAGCGCCGCGCCGTCGCCGACGAGATGCGCGAGGTCAACTTCGACGCGAGCCAGGTAATCTTCGCGCGCGGCGACGCCGGCCGCGAGATTTATCTGGTCGTCAGCGGACGCGTGCGCATTTCGGTGCTCACGGCGGAGGGTCGCGAATTGTCGTTCGCGCACGCCGAGCCGGGCGCCATCTTTGGCGAGATTGCCATGCTCGACGGCGGCGTGCGCTCGGCCGACGCCACAGCCGTCAACAAAGTCAGCGCGCTCAGCCTGTCGAAGCCGGCATTCAAGCGGCTCATGGAAACGCATCCGCACGTCGCCGACGCGGCCGTGCGTTTCTTGTGCTCACGCATTCGCGAAGCCGACCAGCAGCTCGAAGCCATCGCGCTGTATCCCATCGAGGGTCGACTGGCCCGCTTCTTCCTCGCCGCCGCGCGCGCCAAGGCGCCCGACAGCGAGGAAGGTCGCATCACCATCGATCTGCCGATGTCGCAGAGCGAACTCGCGCTGCTCATCGGCGCCAGCCGGCCGAAAGTAAACACGGCGTTGTCGCTGCTGGAAGAAAGCGGCGCTCTCGAGCGCAACGGCTCGCGCATCGTCTGCGACATCGAGGAGCTGCAAGCCATCGCCGGCGCCGAGTGAGGATGCTGGAGCCCGTAGGCCGCCCTCCGTCTGGAAAAACCTCAGGCGCGTTGCGCCTGCAGGAGCACATGCGTGTCATCGCCGCGCGCACAACCACTCCACTCCAATCCTTGAAGGCGCGCCTCGCGGTACCGCTGCGTCCGCTGCTCGACAGTGCATTCATCAGCCACATGCGCCAGCTCGGACGCCGCCTCGCTGCGGCGGGAACGGCGCCCTATCCGCCCGACGTGCGCCGGCGGCTGAAGATTCTCAACGTGATGTGCTACCTGATCGCCACGACGACGCTGCTCTATGCGATCCAACAGGCGACGACGGACTTCCACACCTACGCGCCGATGGTCTACGTCAATCTGGCGTTGGTGGCGACGGCGCTCATGGTGCCGTTTGCCCACCGCATCAGCGAGATCGCCGGCGGACTGTTGCTGGTCGGCGCCGAGTACGCCGCGCTCTTCGCCTTCACCGACTTTTTCAGCCGCGAGGGCGGCGCGCACCTGCAGTACATCATCGCCGCGGCCGCGCCGTTCGTGATCTTCGGCCTGCAGCGCATCCGCCTGATCCTCGCGGTTGTCGTACTTGGATTGACGCTGCACGTTCTCGGCTGGTTCTGGTTTCCGGCCGAGGGCCGCATCGGATCCGAAGAGCAAGCGGTGATAGACTCCCTCTATACGCAGGCGGCGATCACCACCGTCGTCCTCATCGCAGCGTCGGTCTACTACGCCTTCAGCCTTGCCGAACAGGCCAAGGCGGAAACGGACGCCGTATTGCGCAACGTACTGCCCGACGCCATCGTCGAGCGCCTGAAGGCCAACCCCGGCGCGCTGATCGCCGACAGCATCGACGACGCTGCCGTCATGTTTGCCGACATCTCCGGTTTCGTCGCCCTGACGCGGCGGCTCGGCGCCAACGCGACGGTCGACATGTTGAGCCGCATCGTCTCGGACTTTGACGCACTGGCGGTGCGCCATGGCGTGGAGAAAATCAAGACTATCGGCGATGCTTACATGGTTGTTGCAGGTCTGCCGGAGCCCGTGCCCGGTCACACGGCGCGGCTCGCCCGCATGGGGCTCAGCATGCTCGATACCGTGGCGCGGATTCGCAATGAGAGCGGGCTCAATCTCAACCTGCGCATCGGCATGGCCTCGGGGCCGGTGACCGCCGGCGTCATCGGCACGCGCAAGTTCAGCTACGACGTGTGGGGCGACCCGGTGAACCTCGCCAGCCGGCTCGAGGGCCAGTCGTCTCCGGGTCGCATACTCATTTGCCCGGGATGCCACGCCAAACTGGGCGAGGATTTCGTCTACGAGGCGCGCGGGCCAATTGAAATCAAAGGCATCGGCGCGCAGGAGGCATGGTACCTGGTCGGCGAGCGCAACGAGACGTCCGACATGGACGGCGGCGATGCGCCGCCTACACCGTCGGACCTCCCTCGAACCCGAACCGCTTCCTGATGCGCTCGAACAGCTGATCGCGCACCTCGCGGTAATGCGTCAGCGTCTGTTCGCGCGTCCCATACCCGAGCATGACCGTTGCGTCGATTGTCGGCCAATATTCCACGTTGACTGCCATGGTGCGCGTCAACTCCAGCGCCTGATGGTGCGCTTCGGGCGACAAAGTGATGATGAGATCGAACGAAGTATCGTGCAGGTCGCGCAGCGTGTTCGGGGTATGCTGCGAAACGTCAATGCCGATCTCGTCCATCACTGCCGTGACGAACGGATCAACGTTTCCGGCCCGCACGCCAGCCGAGGCGACATAAGCGCGTTTTCCAGCCAGGTGGCGCAAAGTCGCCGCGGCCATGACGGAGCGCACGGCGTTGGTCGTGCAGGCGAAGAGTACCGCCCCGGGGAGTTCGCGTGCCGCAGGCGTCGCGCCCGCACCCGCCAAGGCCGAGGTCTGTGCCGTCGAGCCGCCCGCGACCTCGCGAGACATGGCCGCTACCCCTTCCAGTGCAGGGCGCAGATCAGCGTGAACAGTCGGCGGGCAGTGTCTAGGTCGACGGTGATCTTGCCGGCGAGGCGATCGAGCAGCGTGCGGCTGCCCTCATCGTGCAGCCCGCGGCGCCCCATGTCGATGGCCTGGATGCGCGAGGGCGGTGCCGTGCGGATCGCCTCGTAGTAGCTTTCACAGATCATGAAGTAGTCCTTCATGATGCGCTTGAGCGGCGTCAGCGACAGCATGTGGGTGACGACCGTCTCGCCGACCTCGTTGCCGACGGTGAGCACGAGGCGATCCTCGACCAGGCCGAGGTTGAGCTGGTAGGGGCCGTCATCGCGCCCGTCGAGGGCGAAGGAATTGCCTTCGAGAATGTCGAAGATGGCCACCTCGCGCTCGTGCTCGATGTTGGAGTTCGACGTGGCGGTCGACTTCTCATCGAGGTTGATGGCGATCAGCCGCGACTTCGGCAGCTCTACCGGCGCTTCCTCGTCGCTCATGTGGCGTGCTCAGTTGTCGTCTTGAGGCGGATCTCGGCGGAAAGGCGGTGCGCCTCGAGCCCTTCGGCGCGAGCGAGCGCCATGGCGGCGGGGGCGAGCGCGGCCAGCGCCTTCGCGTCGAGCTTCAAGAGCGACGTGCGCTTCATGAAGTCGAGCACGCCCAGTCCGGAGGAGAAGCGCGCCGTACGCGACGTCGGCAGCACGTGGTTGGAGCCCGCGATATAGTCGCCGATCATCTCGGGCGTCTGCGAGCCGATGAAGATGGCACCGGCGTTGCGGATGCGCTCGCTCATGGCTTCTGCGTCGGTGGTGGCGATCTCGAGGTGCTCGGCAGCGATGCGGTCGGCGAGGGGCGGCGCTTCGTCCAGCGAACTGAGCTCGATAATGGCGCCAAAAACGCTCCAGCTCTCGCCGGCGATGTTGCCGCGCGGCAGCTGCTGCAACTGACGCATGACGGCGGCTTCAACGGCGCGCCCAAACTCGGCATCGTCGGTCATCAGGATCGCTTGCGCGGCGGTGTCGTGCTCGGCTTGCGCCAAGAGGTCGGCGGCGATCCACTCCGGGTTGTTGTGTTTGTCGGCGATGATTAGAACCTCGGAGGGCCCAGCGATGCTGTCGATGCCGACGGTGCCGAAAACGAGCCGCTTGGCGGCGGCGACATAGGCGTTGCCGGGGCCGACAATCTTAGCGACCGGCGCGATGGTCTCGGTACCGTAGGCAAGGGCGCCGACGGCCTGCGCCCCGCCGATGCGGTACACCTCCTCGACGCCGGCCAGCTCGGCGGCGGCGAGCACCAACGGATTGAGCTCGCCGTTTGGCGACGGCACCACCATGACGATGCGCGGTACGCCGGCGACCTTGGCGGGGATCGCGTTCATCAACACCGAACTGGGGTAGGAGGCGCGGCCACCCGGCACATACAGGCCGACGGATTCGACCGCCGTCCACCGCCAACCGAGCTCGACGCCAAGCTCGTCGGTGTAGCGCTCGTTGATGGGAACCTGTCGTTCGTGGTGCTCGCCGATGCGGTCGGCGGCGATTTGCAGCGCCTCTAGGGTCTCGGCGGTGCACACCTCGCGCGCCGCGCGCATCTCGGCCGCCGTCACGCGTAGACCAACCTTGCCGAGGTCGACGCGGTCGAACTTCTTCGAAAGCTCGATGAGGGCATCGTCGCCGCGCGTGCGTACGTCAGCGAGGATCGCTGCAACGGCGGCGCCGACGTCGTCGGAAGCCTCACGCTTCTCGCCGAGGAAAGAGGCGAACGCCGCCTCGAAGCCCGGATCGCGCGTCTGCAGCCGCTTGGGCATCTCGCTATCGGCCTTGCGGCCGTCTCCTCAAGGTATTGCCTGTCAATCGTCGCTCGCATGCACGGGTTTTGTCCGCGCCCGCCAAGCGGCGCCTAGATCGCGCAGCTCCGCTTCGATACATTCGACCTCGAGCCGCACCGCGCCGCCGCCGGCAAAGTGCAAAGTGATGACGCCCGACGGATCCTCGGCGGCTTCGAAGGTCAGCGCCAGCAGGGCCAGCGCCGTATCCTTCTGATTAAGGTCGAAGCCGTGGATACGCGCGGCCTTCACCCGCTCGAAGCGCAGGCCCGCCTGGCGCCGTTGGTAGACGCCGCTATCGTCCCTCACCGCGCCTTCCCAATCGAAGCGATTGGCGATGGCGGCAAATCGCATGTCCTGCTTCAAGTAGGCCATATCGCCGACACGGATCACCGCGTCCTGGAGATGGCAGGAGAGAACCTGCAAGTCCTCCAGGTCGAGAGCGATCAGCTTCAGATCTTCCATACGGGCGGCATCCCAGCGCTCAGGGGGCGTTTAAACCGCGAGCTTTCAATGTGTTGATAGCGGCGCTGCCGCAGCCGTGCAACCGACCTGTCGGAGCCACCGTTTACACAAGCAAAATGGACGCCAAGCTACACATGTGCCCACCGGCGACGCCGGACCTTCCTTCGGAGTCAGCGGCGGCACAGGCCGAGCCAGTAGGAAATGCCATGCAGAACGAACGCTTCAATCTCTCCTTGCGCCGTTTTTTGAAGGAGGTCGGCATCTCCTCGCAACAGGAGATCGAGCGCCTTGTTAGAGACCGCGACCTCGCGGGTAAGGGCAAGCTGCGCGTCAAAATAGTGCTGACGGCGGAGGGCACCGATTTGCGACACGAAGTCGAGGGTGCCATCGATTTGGATTAGATTGTATGTCCCGCCCTCACATAAACAGGCGGGCTCCGGTTAATCACCGGAGCCCGCCGATCAACAACGCGGCAGCGGGGCGACGGCGCGGATGCCCCAGCGCGACCCTCGATCGTGACTTTGGCGTTTTCAGCCACTGTCGTTGACGAGGATCGGAATGTAGGGCGACGCGTGCGAACTCGCTGTTCCGGCTGGAACAGACAAAGTCCACGCAGAAAAATTTGTACTTTATGATTTTACTGCGGCTTAGCCGGTGAGGCGCTCAATCTGCGCCCCGCAGCGCGACAGCTTCTGCTCAAGCTGCTCGAAGCCGCGGTCGAGGTGGTAGACGCGGTTGATCATCGTCTCGCCCTCGGCCATCAGCCCGGCGATGACGAGCGACACCGAGGCGCGCAAGTCCGTCGCCATGACGGGCGCGCCGGTGAGGCCCTTGACGCCTTTGACGGTCGCCGTGTCGCCATGCAGTTGAATGTCGGCGCCGAGGCGCGCGAGCTCCTGGACGTGCATGAAGCGGTTCTCGAAAATGGTCTCGCGGATGACGCTCGTACCTTTGGCGGTCGACATCAGGGCCATGAGCTGCGCCTGCAGATCGGTCGGGAAGCCGGGGAACGGTTGCGTCTCGAGCGTCACCGGCTCAATGCCGGCGCCATTGCGCACAACGCGGATGCCGCTGTTGGTCGTCTGCACCTCGACGCCCGTCTGCACCAACGCATCGAGCGCGGTCTTGAGAAGCTCCGGTCGGGCGCCTTCGAGCGTGACGTCGCCTCCAGCGGCAGCAACGGCCATCGCGAACGTCCCTGTCTCGATACGGTCGGCGAGCACGGAGTGCACGGCGCCTTCGAGACGGTCGGCGCCCTGGATGCGCAGGGTGGAGGTGCCAATGCCAGCAATCTTGGCGCCCATCTTCACGAGGCACTCGGCGACGTCGCCGATCTCCGGCTCACGCGCGGCGTTCTCGATGACGGTCTCGCCACGGGCCAAAGCGGACGCAAGAAGCACATTGTGCGTGGCGCCGACGGAAACCTTCGGGAATAGGACGCGGCCGCCGCGCAAGTACCCGCCCTTGGCCTTGGCGAGGACATAACCCGCTTCAATCTCGATCTCGGCGCCGAGCTCCTTGAGGCCCATCAGATGCAGGTCAACCGGGCGCGTGCCAATGGCGCAGCCGCCGGGCAACGAAACCTTCGCCTGACCGCAGCGCGCGAGCAGCGGCCCGAGCACCCAAAAGCTGGCGCGCATGCGACTGACCATCTCATAGGGCGCCACCGTGTCGACGATGTCGCGCGCCGAGAGGTGGAAGGTCTCGCCGATATGCTGGGCCGGGCCTGGGCGCTTGCCGTCGACGGCGAGGTCGACGCCGTGGTTGCGCAGGATGCGGGCGAGAAGATTGACGTCGGCAAGATTGGGGACGTTCTTGAGGGTCAGCCGGTCGGAGGTCAGCAGGCTGGCAATCATCAGCGGCAAGGCGGCGTTCTTGGCGCCGGAGATCGGAATGGTGCCCGACAGCTTCGCTCCGCCGACGATCTTGATGCGATCCATGCAGATGTCCCCTCGCGCCGGCGCCAACGGCAATGTTGGTAATGATTAAGCGCTTCGCGGCCCTGCCAGCAAGTGTGTCTGAATAACCTTGCCGCCCCGCGGTTTGTGCGGCACGGAGAATAGCCCGATCGGCTCTCCGTGCGGTTAATACGCGACCCGAAGACGCCTAAGCTCCCACCATTGCAAGGCCATTTCGTGGTGGGGCTGCCTGCACTAGCAAACCAGCCCCGTGCCGAAGTAGCGGCGCCGCGGCGTTTCCTCACACTCTCTTCTTGAACTGGGATACAGCGATGAAATGCGCCAGCGCAGACGTGGCTAATCACTATCTATGCGCACGAAAGCTGCCATCTCCTCGCCCATGGCCGCACGGGTACGCGCCTCGACGCGCCGATAGGCGGCCGCCACCCCGCGCCCGTAGTCCGTGAGCTTGGCACCACCGCCGTGTGAGCCGCCCGGCGCCGCGGAGACCAGTGCGTCCGGAAACATGTGATTGAGCGCGTCGACCAAGAGCCAGGCGCGCCGGTACGACATACCCAGCTCGCGGCCGGCGGCGGAGATCGATCCGGTGCGCCCTATGGCTTCGAGCAGATCGACCTTGCCGGGCCCAAGCACCATCTCGCCGATGAGAATGCGCACGTAAGGAAACGCACGCTCCGACTTGCGCTTAGCCTTGGGTTTCAACGCGGGCGTTGCCGCGCTCTTGGCAACCGCAGGCGCACGATTTGTCTTCTTCGCCGTCTTGCTCACCGCTCACCTCTTCGCAGCGCGGGCGTGAGTATATCAGCGCCACACCCGAGCGACGATCTAGGTTGCAGATGGTGAATTTTGTTGTGCGCTGTATCCTTGGATATAACGGGCCGATTGTACTGCGTTTGGGGGGTTCCGTGTCCAAGTTTGCGTGCTGAACACCCTCAAGGGTGTCGTCCACTACCGCAAAAACGTTCACGAAGAGTGGGATCTGGATTACGAGTTCAACACGGCCTTGCCGAGCCGGTTTACCGGCAGGACGCCGACGGAGAAGAACGCAGAGGAGACGTGGTCCTTGCAGTCGAGGACACCTTCCACGCGACGCGGTACTTGGATTTTGTTACCGGCATCAGCTACGACCGGAACGAGGCCTAAGAGCTGAATTTGTTGACGACGATTTCGATCCTCTCCTGATTGTCAGATCGCAGAATGAGAAGCCGAAGGTCGACGCATGGAACTGGCAGGGCGCCGCCATCCTTGACTACAGCCAGACGGGCACGGCGCACGCCAGCGTATCATCCCGCACACGGTTCCCGACCCTGTTCGAGCGCTACAGCACCCGCTTTGGCACCCGTGCGGTCGATCCGAACCCTCGACCCGGAGCGCGCCACCAACTACGAGCTGGGCGCGAGCGACGTATTCGGCGACGTGAAGGTCTCGGGCGGCACTCTTCTACTCGGACATCAAGGACAACATCCAGAACGCTTTCTTCGCCGCCAACGGCAACAACTCGATCATCGGTTTCAACGCCGACGGAGAGCATTACGGTCTTGAGCTGTCGGCCGACTGGGACGTCAC
>DATBSP010000115.1:0-19811 GCA_036559705.1 Hyphomicrobium sp. | reverse complement strand
CCGCCGTCGCCGCCCTCGCCGACGGCGCCGGCCTCGTCGTCGAAGACCTCGATCGCGGCATCGCCGACGAAAAGGCCCTCTTCCACTTGCTCAATCGCGCCCGCGAGAGCAAACTTTCGGTGTTGCTAACGTCGCGCACCCCGCCCGGCGAGCAGGAGTTCCGCATTCCCGATCTGCGGTCGCGCCTGCGGGCGCTGCCGATCGTGGAGGTGCAACCGCCCGACGAAATCCTCTTGAAGGCGGTGCTGGTCAAGCTGTTCGCCGATCGCCAGCTCAACGTCGAGCCGCCGGTGATCGACTACCTGAGCGTGCGCATGGAGCGCTCGATGGCGGCGGCCAGTCGCGTGGTTGCGGCCGTCGACCGGCTGGCCCTTGCCACGCATCGCAAACTGACGCGGCCCCTGGCCGCACAGGCGCTCGCCAGTCTCGGCGAAAGCCGTGAGTAACAAGATTTCCGCGCTAGGCGTGGCGGGCATGTCATATTTGTGACGTAGCGTGCCGCCGGCTCGAACTGGCGGCTGGGATACTGAAAAATGGCGAGTGCGAGGAATAAAGTGCGCGAAAAGGCAGTCGAACGTTCTGCAGTGCCGGAAGCGGTGCCGGACGGCCCCGCCCGCTTCTACAACCGCGAGCTGTCGTGGCTGCAATTCAATCGCAGGGTCCTCGAGGAAGCCCAGAACGAGCGTCATCCGCTGCTCGAGCGGCTGCGCTTCCTGTCGATCTCCGCTGCGAACCTCGACGAGTTCTACATGGTGCGCGTCGCCGGCATCTACGGCCAGGTCGCCGCCGGCGTGCAAACTCTATCGCAGGACGGACTGACGCCGGCCCAGCAGCTGCGCACCATCAATCGCTTCGCCTCCAGCCTCGTCGCCGACAAGCAGTCGTGCTGGCGCACGATCAAGGCGGATATGGCGAAGGTCGGCATGACCATCCTCGAGCCGGGCGACCTGAAGCCCGGCGAAAAGGGCTGGCTGCAGCGCCTGTTCCTAACCCACATGTTCCCTATCCTGACGCCCATCGCCGTCGATCCCGCGCATCCCTTCCCCTTCATTCTCAACAAGGGGCTGACGCTCGCCGTCGAGATGCAGCGCGAGAGCGACCAGAAGGCGATGAACGGGCTCATCCCGATCCCCAATCAGCTCGAGCGCTTCATCCGCCTCGGCGGGCCCGACGCCGAGCAAAAGGAGCTGCGCTTCATCCGGCTCGAGACCATCATCGGCCTGTTCATCTCCGAGCTGTTCCCCGGCTTCACGATCAAGAGCCAGGGGGCCTTCCGCGTGCTGCGCGACAGTGACATCGAGATCCAGGAAGAGGCCGAGGATCTGGTGCGCTCCTACGAGACGGCGCTGAAGCGCCGTCGCCGCGGTCACGTGATCCGCCTTGAGCTCGAGGCGGCTATGCCCAACCGGATGAAAAAGTTCGTCGTTGAGGAGTTGGAGGTCGGCGAGGACTCCGTCTTCGTCAAGGACGGCCTGCTGGCGCTCGCCGACACCGCACAGCTCATCGTCAGCGATCGTCCGGACCTGCTGTTCAAGCCCTTCGTTTCCCGCTTCCCCGAGCGTATCCGCGAGTTCAACGGCGACTGCTTCGCCGCCGTGCGCAAGAAGGACATCGTCGTCCACCACCCGTACGAGTCGTTCGACGTCGTCGTGCAGTACTTGCGCCAAGCCGTCGCCGATCCGTCCGTCATGGCCATCAAGTGGACGCTCTACCGCACCTCGCGCGATAGCCCGATCGTGCAGGCGCTGAAGGAGGCAGTGGAAGCCGGCAAGTCCGTTACGGCCGTCGTCGAACTGAAGGCGCGCTTCGACGAGGCTGCCAACATTCGCTGGGCGCGCGACCTGGAAAACGCCGGCGTGCACGTCGTCTACGGCTTCATCGAGCTCAAGACGCACGCCAAGCTCGGCATTATCGTGCGCCGCGAGGGCACCGAACTCGTCAGCTACTGCCACATCGGCACCGGCAACTACCATCCGCAAACGGCGCGCGTTTACACCGACCTGTCGCTGTTCACCACCGATCCGGCCATCGCGCGCGACGTGACGCGCATCTTGAACTTCGTCACCGGCTACGGAGAGCCGGCCGAGCTCGAGGCTATGGCGGCCAGCCCGCATGGCATCCGCCAGCGAATCGTCGCACATATCCGCGAAGAGATAGAGCACGCCAAAGCAGGGCGGCCGGCGGCGATTTGGATGAAGATGAACGCGCTCGTCGACAGCCAAATTACCTCAACGCTTTATGAAGCGAGCCAGGCCGGCGTCGAAATCGATCTCGTCGTGCGGGGCGTCTGCTGCTTGCGCCCCGGTATTCCGGGGCTCTCCGAGAACATTCGCGTCAAAAGCATCATCGGCCGCTTCCTCGAGCATGCCCGCATTTACTGCTTCGGGCGCGGGCAGGGGTTGCCTTCCCCGAAGGCCGCCGTCTACATCAGCTCGGCCGATATGATGCCGCGTAACCTCGATCGGCGCGTCGAGACCATGGTGCCGATCATGAACCCCACCGCGCACGAGCAAGTGCTCGATCAGATCATGGTCGCCAACCTCAAGGACAACCAGCAGAGCTGGAGCATAAAGTCGGACGGCTCCTCGGAGCGCATTCATCCGGCCAAGGGCGAGGAAGCCTTCAACGCGCACCAGTATTTCCTCACCAACCCGAGCCTCTCGGGCCGAGGACAGGCGCTCAAGGAGAATTTCCCGCCCCGCTTCAGCCTGCTCGCCAAAGACTGACGCTAAGATCAGGGGCCGCACTTGACGAGCTTGGAACGGTTGTTCGGCGAGCAGAGCCGGGTTCACGAGCTCGAGCCCATCGGCGTCATCGATATCGGCTCAAATTCCGTGCGCCTCGTCGTGTACGAGGGCGCCGTGCGCGCGCCGACGCCGCTGTTCAACGAGAAGGTACTGTGCGGGCTGGGGCGCGCCATCGCCACGACCGGCAAGCTCCGCGACGACGCGGTCGATCGCGCTCTGGCGGCGCTGGTGCGCTTCCGCTCCATCGCCCGCATCCTTGAAGTGAAGAACGTGCGCGCCTTCGCCACCGCCGCCGTGCGCGAGGCCGAGGACGGCGCCGCCTTCATCACCCGCGCCGAGAAGGCGTGCGGCCTGCGCATCGAGGTGCTCAGCGGCGAGAAGGAAGCCAAGCTCGTCGCCCAAGGTATCATGATGGGCTTCGTCGAGCCCGACGGCGTTGCCGGCGACCTCGGCGGCGGCAGCCTAGAGCTGATCGATATTGCCCCCGATCGCCTCAAGCAAGCCTCCACGTTGCCTGTCGGTGGCCTGCGGCTGATCGATGCCACCGGCAACAAGATCGAGAAGGTGCAGCCGCTGATCGACGAGGCGATGGCGCAGGTGCCCTGGCTCAAGCAGGGTGCCGGCCGCCCGTTCTACGCCGTTGGCGGCAGCTGGCGGGCTATTGCGCGTCTGCATATGGAGCAGACGAACTACCCGCTGCACGTCACGCACGGCTATTCGATCCCGACCCTCGAAGCGATCGCCTTCTGCGAGTTTTTACGCAAGACAAAAAAGCTTGCCGGCTTAGCCGGCATCGAGGAGCTGGCGAGGGCGCGGCGCGATGTGCTGCCCTACGGCGCGTTCGTACTGGAGCGCCTGCTGAAGACGCTCAACCCGAGCGAAGTCATATTCTCCGTTTTCGGCATCCGCGAGGGCCTCATCTACTCTCTGTTGCCCACGCACGAGCGGCACAAGGATCCGCTGCTCAGCTTCTGCGCCGAATACGCCAGCCTGCGCTCGCGCTCCATCGAGCACGCCTGGGAGCTGTGCAAGTGGACGGATGCGCTGTTCGAGCCACCCGGCCCCAAGGAGACGCCCGAGGAACGGCGCCTGCGCTACGCCGCCTGCCTCATCTCCGACATCGGCTGGCGCGAGCACCCCGACTACCGCGGCGAGCAGAGCCTCAACCTGCTCGCCCACGCCGGCCTTTCCGGCATCGATCATCAGGGCCGCGTGTTCATGGCCCTGGCCGTCTTCTACCGGCACGTGGGTGCCAGCCAGGAGCATGCCGAGGAGCTGTCCGAGCGGCTGAAGGCCCTCGTATCCAAGCGCGCGCAAAAGCGGGCCCGCATCGTTGCCGCGGCCGTGCGCACCGCCCATATGCTGTCCATTGGCGTCGCCGGCGTGATCGACGAGACTCCTTTGAGCTACGACGGCGACAAGCTGGTGCTAACCATCCCCAAGGCTTATGCCGGGCTCGACGGCGAGCGGTTGCGCCGCCGCTTCGAATCGCTGGCCATGCTGGTCGAGAAGGTGCCGGAAATCCGCATCGTCCGGTGAGCAACCATTGTCTGCGGCCCGCCGCCGCCATATTTCTTGCTAAACTGAGGTGAAGCTAGCCGAGGGGGGCCAGCTTTTGGGGCGAGGACAGTTCCACGATGGCCGATGATCTGTATTCCACCCTGGGCGTGACGAAGAACGCCTCGGAAGAGGACATCCGCCGTGCCTTCCGCAAGCTCGCCAAGGAGCTGCACCCGGACATTGCCAAGGGCACTGAGGAGCGCTTCAAGAAGGTCTCCTCGGCCTACGAGATTCTCGGCGACCCGGATAAGCGGCGCGCCTACGACCGCGGCGAGATCGACGGTCACGGCGACCCGCGCCACCCGGGGTTCCGACAGTACGCGCGCGGCGGGGCCCGCGCCGGGGCCGGTGTCAACGGCGGCGGCGGATTCGAGGAGTTCGGCTTCGGCGACATCTTTTCCGACATCTTCGGCGCCGCAGGGCAGCGCGCCGGCGCGCGGCCCAACTTCGTCTCCAAGGGGCACGACGTGCGCTACACCCTCGAGGTGGATTTTCTCGAGGCGGTGTCGGGCGCCACCAAGCGCGTGACGCTGCCCGGCGGCGGCACGCTCGATCTCAACGTGCCGGCGGGCGTTGCCGACGCGCAGGTGCTGCGATTGAAGGGCAAGGGCCAGCGCGGCGCCGGCGGGGCCGAGGCGGGGGATGCGCTGGTCGAGGTTCGCGTGCGCCCGCATGCACAGTTCAAGCGCGACGACGACGACATCCTGCTCGAGGTGCCGATCGGCCTCGATGAAGCCGTGCTCGGAGCCAAGATCGAGGTGCCGACCGTCTCGGGGCGCGTGCAGCTCACGGTGCCGAAGGGCACCAGCTCGGGGCGCGTGTTCCGCTTGAAGGGCAAGGGCGTCAAAAGCGCCGGCCGCCCCGAAGCGGGCGATCAGCTCGTCACCGTGCGCATCGTCATGCCAGACACGATCGACGACAACCTCGCCTACTTCTTCTCCGAGTGGCGGCAGAAGCATCGCTACGATCCCGGTAGGAAATAGCCTTCGGGCAATCGTTCGGCCGACTTGGCCTTCTGTGCCTACTGCGCGGCTTCGCGGTTCGGGCGCGGCGTCGCGATCGGCACCACTTCGCCGCCGTCGAGTGTCAACGCGATCTCACCCCGCTTCAATCGCATGGCGTCCTCGCCGAACAGGCGCCGCCGCCAGCCCTTGAGGGCGGGAATATCGGGCTCGGCCTCGATGGCAATCCGCTCCAGATCCTCTGACCCGGCAATTAGCTTCGGCGCCACGCGGTTGCGCGCTGCCGATGCCTTCAGCAGCACGCGCAACAGCTCCACCAGCGCAGAGGATTCCGCCGACAGCTGCGCGCCGCGCGAGACCGGCGGCACGTTCTTCATGTCGCGGGCGAGGCCACGCTTCACCGCATCGACGATGTCGCGCGCTCGCGCCGAGCGCGAGAAGCCTTCGCTCAGCGTGCGCAGCTGGCTCATCTGCTCAGCCGAGGTCGGCGCCTGATTAGCAATGTCGTACAGCGCCTCATCGCGCAAGATGCGCGCGCGCGGCACGTCCTGCGACTGGGCGAGGCGCTCGCGCCAGGCGGCGAGCTCCATCAGCACGGCCAGCGCCTTGCGGTTCTTCACCCGTAGCTTGAGCCGTTGCCATGCCTCGTCGGGATGCGACTCGTATGTCTTCGGATCGGTGAGGACGCCCATCTCCTCGTTCAGCCAGTCGGCTCGGTCGGTCCTGTCGATGTCGGCTTTCAGGTGCCGGTAGACATCGCGCAGGTAGGTAACGTCGCCGAGTGCGTATTCAAGCTGCTTATCCGACAGTGGCCGCCGGCTCCAGTCGGTGAAACGCGAGGACTTGTCGATGTCGACGCCGGTCACGTGCTTGACGAGGTTGACGTAGGAAACACTCTCGCCGAACCCGCACACCATCGCCGCCACCTGCGTGTCGAACACCGGCTGCGGGACGAGGCCGGCGCGTGCGTAGACGATCTCGATGTCCTGGCGCGCGGCGTGGAACACCTTCACCACGGCCTCGTTGGCCATCAGCTCCCAGAACGGCTTCAAATCGATCCCCGGCGCGATCGGGTCAACGATCATCGCTTCCTCGGGCGAGGCGATCTGGATCAGGCAGAGCTGCGGCCAGAACGTCTGCTCGCGCAGGAATTCCGTATCGACGGCAACGAATTCGCTGGTCGAAAGGCGCCGGCAGGCTTGGGTGAGGTCGCTGGACGAGCTGACAATACGCATGTGGGCGGCGGTATAGCGCATCAAATAGTGTTTGTCGCGGGGCTGCCCGCTTTGGTTAGCGCTCCATCGGCCGCACTGGCGCCAGCGCCGCTTAGCCCGGCGGGTCCCGGCTAGGCGGGCACCACCGGCGACTTCTTCTTGCGCAGGGCCCGTACCGTCCGCTTGTCGATGTCGAGGCTCGCCCGCAGTAGCTCCGGCGGTGTCAGCGCCAGCCATTGGTTCAGCGACACGTCGGCATAGCGGGCGCTCTTG
Source organism: Hyphomicrobium sp. (assembly GCA_036559705.1). Taxonomy (GTDB): domain Bacteria; phylum Pseudomonadota; class Alphaproteobacteria; order Rhizobiales; family Hyphomicrobiaceae; genus Hyphomicrobium_A. Next base: position 13,055 of record DATBSP010000115.1, on the reverse strand, counting down.
AACATCTCTAGGAAGCGCAGCGGACGGTTGCCCGTGTTCTCCACGTAGTGCCCCATGGCGAATGGAACATAGCCGACGTCACCGGCGCGATAGTCGAAGGTGCGTGCGTTGCCCGTCGAGCCGAACACGCCCATGCGTGCCTGGCCCTCGATGTAGTACTGCCACTCGTCGGCGTTCGGGTGCCAGTGCAGTTCGCGCATGCCGCCGGGTGTGACCTCGACGAGGGCCGCGGCGATGGCCGTGGCGACGGGGAAGTTGCTCGAATCCGTGATGCGCACAGCGCCGCTTTTGGTGCGGATCGGCTTTTGCGCCAGCATGCGGTGCGTGTAGGCGAGCGGCGTCGGTACCGCACCCTTGATGCGGTCGCGCTTTAGGGGTGGGGGCACCTTGCCGGCGAAGATGTACAGCTGGTCGGGGTTGGGCGTATGGGCGAAGCTCGCTGCCGGCACGCCGAAGTTCTTGGCCAGCACCTCGGGCGGGGTATGCACGAACCAGTCGCTCAGCAGAAACGTGTTGTCCTCGCTGAACGCGCCGTCGTCGAAGACGAGGAGGAATTCGCAGCCGTCCGGTCCGAGGCCCTGGATCGAATGCGGCAGGCCCGGCGGGAAGTACCACAGGTCGCCGACGCCGAGATCGTTCATGAAGCTGCGGCCCTCGGCATCGATGATGGTGATGCGCGCGTTGCCATAGAGCATGTACGCCCACTCGGCTTCCTTGTGCCAATGCATCTCGCGGATGGAGCCGGCGTTGAGGCGCATGTCGACGCCCGCCATGTTGGTCGAGATGGGCAGCTCGCGCATGGTGATCTCGCGCGTCCAGCCGCCGCGTTCCAGGCGCATGTGCGCATCGGCGAACGAGAAGCGCAGGTTCGGCAGGATGCCGGCGTCGGTCGCCGGCGGAACGAAGAGGTCGGGGTTCTGCAGATCGACGGTGAGGTTGCGCGGGCCGGGGTCTGTGCCGCCGCGCCGGGGCCGCTCAGGCTGACGCGGCTGCTGCAACTTCGCCTTGGGCGTGCGAGCGGACTTGCGCACCGGGTCGTGCATCGCCTTCGCCAACGTTTTCGGTGCGCGCTTCGTTGCGGCTTTCGTGCGCCTGCGTGAACGTGTCGGGGCGATGGTCATTGCGGCTGCTCCAGAGCGGGCGGGGCACGCCCGCGCGATGTTCGCACCAGTCAGCCACAAACGTGGGTAAAGAACGGTAAAGGCGTAAGAATTAGTCGACGCGGCTGACGTCGCCGCGCTTCATGCGCAGCACCCCATAGACGGCATGGCTCGACAGGGCGGCGATGGCCGCCACGTTGGCCCCCGAAGCTTCGCGCACGCGTCGTCGGACGGCATCGACAGCTTGCGTTTTGTCGGGCTCGGCGACGTTGAACCTGAGTATCGGGTTTGGCGCCGGAGGCGTCACCTCGACCACCCAACCAAAGGCTTTGCTCGTCGTCATGGTGTTGCTCCCTCGCGGCCGGGCGGCCCGCGGCACTTCAGCCCAACCCACGTAAGGAAACGTAAAGGCGCCCAATCTGCCGCGTGCGCAAGCCCTTCAAATCAATTCCTCTTATGGGTTGCCGCAGGAAAGATCATTTTACACGGAGCCCGGCCCGGAGGTCCTTGGTGAAACGCACACGAGGCACTCGTGGAGGTCCCCCATGACTGACAAGTTCCCAGGCACGAAAACGCTCACCACCAGTGCCGGCGCCCCCATCGCCGACAACCAGAATGCGATGACCGCCGGACCGCTCGGACCGCTAATGGTTACCAGCTGATCGAGAAGCTCGCCCACCAGAACCGCGAGCGCATTCCCAAGCGCACCGTGCACGCCAAGGGCTGGTGCGCCTACGGCACGCTGACCGTCACCAATGACATCACGCGCTATACGAGCGCCGAAATATTCTCCGCCGTCGGCAAGAAGACCGAGATGCTGGCCCGATTCTCAACCGTCGCTGGCGAGCTCGGCGCCGCCGATCGCGAGCGCGACGTGCGCGGCTTCGCGCTGAAGTTCTACACCGGCCAGGGCAACTGGGACCTCGTCGGCAACAACACGCCCGTGTTCTTCGTTCGCGACCCCTACAAATTCCCCGACTTCATCCACACGCAAAAGCGCCACCCGAAGACCAACTTGCGCTCGCCGACGGCGATGTGGGATTTCTGGTCAGTGTCGCCGGAGAGCCTGCACCAGGTGACGATCCTCTTCTCCGACCGCGGCATGCCGCATTCGCCGCGCTTCATGCACGGCTTCGGCTCGCACACCTTCTCGTTCTTGAACGATGCCGGCGATCACCACTGGTGAAGTTCCACTTGAAGACGCAGCAGGTCATCGAGTTCCACACCAACCGCGAGGCCGAGGCCATCGTCGGGCGCACGCGCGAGTCCTATCAGGCTGCCTATTCGGTGCCATCGAGGCGGGCGACTTCCCCAAGTGGACCACGTACGTGCAGGTGATGCCCGAGGCCGACGTCGGCATGCGCTGGTACAACCCGTTCGATCTGACGAAGGTGTGGCCGCACGCCGACTATCCGCTCATCGAGGTCGGCGTCATGGAGCTCAACCGCAAACCGGACAACTACTTCCAGGAGATCGAGCTCGCCGCCTTCTCGCCCTCCAACGTCGTGCCGGGCATCGGCTTCTCGCCCGACAAGATGCTGCAGGCGCGCGTCTTCTCCTATGCGGATGCACACCGCTACCGGCTCGGCACGCACTACGAGATGCTCCCCGTGAACCGCCCGATCTGCCCCGTGGCGCGCTATCACAAGGACGGGCCGATGCGCTTCTTCCCGCAGGAAACGGGCGCCACGGACGCCTACTACGAGCCCAACTCGTTCGGTGGCGCCAAGCAGGACAAGCGCTTCGCCGTGCCACCGCTAAAGCTGTCCGGCGACGCCGACCGTTACGACCATCGCGACGGCAACGACGACTACAAACAGGCGGGCGACCTGTTCCGCCTGATGCCGCTGGAGGCGCAAGCGCGCCTCATGGACAACATCGTCGAGGCCATGCAGGGCGTGCCCGCGGAGATCGTCGAGCGCCGGATCGGGCATTTCTACAAGGCCGATGCGGCCTACGGGCGCGGCGTCGCGCAGCGCACCGGACTGAACATCGCCAAACTCGCAGCCGAGGCGGCGGAGTAGGCGGCGAGGCTACAGGCGCGGGGAGGAACGCGCCCGCAGCTCACAGCATCCTGACAACGAAAGTAGGTACACGATGACAATCATGGAGAAGCCGGTGAGCACGCCGGCGAGCAGCGTCGTCGGCTCGTTCATTAGCGAGGCGCGGCTCGACGCACTCAATGCCGCGCTGGCGGCGCACGGCGTCGATGCCGCTCGCATCATCTCGATCTTCCAGCTACCCGGTCAGCCGGTCGCCAATTCAATGCCTCCCCGCTTCCAGGTGCTCTACCGCAAGCCGTGACGGCGTGAGCCAAGCGAAGAGCCGCGCAGCTTTCGCCGTGCGGCCCGTCGCTTTTGGCGATGTGCTACCTGGCCTTGGCAATCCTTTTCAGAGCTCTCACCCGTGCCGACCGCAAGGTCGGCTGACGGACACGCGATGCACCCCTTCGCCCGGGTTGCCGTCACACGTTCCGCAGTTGCCGTCACACGTTCTCGCGCGCCGAAAAAATCCGCTCGGGCGTTTCGTTTTGCGTCACAGATTTGCGTGAACTTAGCTCCGCAGCGCACTGAATTTTAAGCTCAATAGCTGCAATTTGTACGGGTCTTTCAAGCGCATCTTAGCGCTCCGCCCCAGTAGCCGAGGACCCAGTCATGCGTATGCCCCTCATCTCCGCCTTATTATTATCAGCTGCCGCTCTGCCAACCGCCGCCGGTGAATACAGCTCCTGCCTCACCGCCTTAGACACCGTGAACTGCATCATCGAGCAGGCCGAGTTCACGCGCCAGCGCAACGCCGAGATCGACGCTTCGATCGCCGCCGTGGCGGGCGCCCGCTCCTTCGAGCAGGCTCGCAACAACGAGATCGACGCGTCCATCGCCGCCGTCAATGCCACGCGCACCCGCCAGCTCGAGATCGAGCAGAACGCGCTCTCCGCCCGCGTGCTCGCCGCTGCCAACGCCGAGCGCGACCGTCGCTTCGCCGCTTACCAGAACGCGCTGGCCACTGCCTCGGTCGAGCGCGTCGCCGCCGTGCGCAAGTGGGACCTGGCAATGAGCCTGACGCACTGCAAGTCGCCGCGCTCGCGTACCCCGCGCTGCCAGACCGAGCGGGCGCAGAAGTTCGCCAAGCGTCAGAACGCCCTTGCCAGCGCGTCGGTCGCCCGCGTCAAGGCCGAGCGCGAGCGCCAGTTCGCCGCCGCGCGCAATGCCGAGATCGAGGCTTCCACCGCCGCCGTTGCCCGCAACCGCGCCGCCCTCGCCGTCAACACCACGCACTGCAACGGCTTCGAGGTGACGCCGCGCTGCCAGGCCGAGCGCAATCACCAGTTGGCACTGAGCCTGACGCATTGCAAGTCGGCCAATGACACGAGCCCGCGCTGTATCGTCGAGCGTGACAACGCCTTCCACATCGCGCGCAACGCAGAGATCAACCACTCGATCGCCGCCGTTGCCGGTGCCCGCGCGCTGCAGAGCGCCGGCCGTGCTACCGGCAACAACGATCCACTCAGCTCGGCACTCTCTGCCTACGGCACCATCGACTCGCCGCTGGAGACCGGTACGATCGGTAAGCCGGAGCTGCCGATGCAGCCAGGCCCGACGCCGGCGCGCGACCTCAAGCTGCAGCATCACATCTCGACCGACCCCTGCCGTGCCGCTGGGACGCTCTTCGGCCCGCTGCACTTCGCCAACGGCCTCGATATCGACGCCGCCATGCAGCCCGAGCTCGACCGCCTCGCTGCCGTCGCCCAGACCTGCCCGGGCGTGCACATCGAGATCCACAGTTACTCGGACGGCAGCGGCCCTGCCTTCACCAACCGCAGCATGGCGCAGGCCCGCGCCCAGGCGGCGGCCGACTATCTCATCGCCGCCGGCGTGGCACAGAACCGTCTCGCCGCTATCGGCCGCGGCGCGCTCGCCGCGCTGCCCTTTAGCAAGGGTGTCAACCGCGCCTACGACCGCCGCGTCGAGTTCGTCATCAAGGATCCCGCCATGGACGCGGTCGCGCGCCGCGTGATGTGGGATCTCGCCGAGCTGCTCGACCCGACCTATGTGCCGGCCGTTGCTGACCTCAGCCCCTGATTACAGATCAGTGTTAAGTTACTCGGCCCCGCAGGCTGCCACCGCCGATCGCCGCCGAGCCCAAGAAGGGCCCCCTCTCCGGGGGCCCTTTCGCGTTTATGGGGCCACACCCGCATTTTTGAACGCTGCCTGCGACCTGCTCGTTGTTGAAAATGCCCAGATCGCATGGACAACTGGGGCGCGTGCGGCCACACCATCGCGGGGCCGCAGGGGTAAGCAACTCAGGGCGAGCAGGCGACATGCACGCTAATGAGATGGTGCTGGCGGCGGAAGGCACCGCGACGCTCGATCAGCACCTCGCGGTACTGCGCAACCAGCGCCCGCGGGCGTTCTGGCTCGGCCTGACGCTCGCCCTCGTTGTGCACGCCGGCTTCATCGTCGGAATTAGCAGCGCCAAGCAGCGCACGCTCGGCACGCCCGACGGTGCCGCCGACGCGATCGCCGTGGAAATCGTCGACGGGGCTACCTTGCGCGACAGCATGGCGCCGCCCACCCCGCCTGCCGCGGCACCCGGTGCACAGCAGCCGAGCCCGGCGCAACAGCCCGCGCAAGCGCAAGAGGCGCAGCCAGAGGTGCCGCCCCCTCCTCCCGAGGTTGCCGCGCCGCAGCCGCCGCCTGAACCTGCTCCCGCGCCAACGACTCCGGAACCGGCTCCGGAGACGCCGAAGGCGGTGCAGAGCCTGCCCAAAGAATTCGCCGACACGCTGGCCGAGCTCGCGGACAAGCCCCCCGATCAGGAGAAACCGCAGAAGGAGGAGGCCAAGGAAGCGCCGAAGCCGGAGCCGAAGCCCGCCGAGAAGCAGCCCCCTGCCAAGCAGCCGCCGCCCAAGCAGCAGGCCAAGCAGCGCACGCAGACCTCCGCGCTCGATCTTTCCGTGCCGACCGACGATGGCGGCGGCAGCGAAGATGGCGGCTCCTCCGCCGTGCAACGCCCTCCCGGCATCACCCGCTCGGGCGAGAATGACGAGTTCGCCCGCAACGTCATTCGCGCGCTACAGAAGACCATGCCGCGTGAGCGCGCCAACGGCCGCGTCACGGTGCGCATCGTGTTGTCGGAGAACGGCAGCCGCGCCGACGTGAAGTTGCTGAAAAGCGGCGGCGACCCCGACCTCGATTTCAACGTGATGTTTGCCGCCCGGCAGACCGCCTACCCGTTCCCGCCCAACAACTCGACGCTCGTCGACCGCACCTTCACCGTCACCTACATCTATCGCTGACGCAGGGGCCGCGTTATGGAATGGCTCACCTTCATCCTGGTGCTCGGCGCCTTGGTCGGCGTCTTGCCTGGTGTCGTCGATCAGTACCGCCGCGACCGCGCCGGCTTCTGGAAAACGCTGCGCCTGCTCGGCGTCTACCTCCTCTACCTAGCCGCCGTTATCGGCGCGATGCTGTGGCTTATGTCCGGGGCGCAACCGGGCGCCGCACGCGCCATCGCGGGAGGGCTGTTCGGCTTAAGCGCGATATTCTACGGCGGCGTCTGGCTGGCGCGCATCGTGCCGCGCTATCGCCCGCTGCCGGCCTGGTTCGACCGCTATCCAAGCGGCATCGACTACGCATTCTGTGCCGTCATGGCAGTTGCGTTGCTCGTCGCTTTCCTCAACTGACTGCAGATCGTTGGCTGCGCCTCACCTTGCACGACGATGCCGCTTGTTCGCAGTTGTGATGAAACTCCGAAGTACCGGCCGGCGTTTCTACGCACTGGTTAAGGGACCAAGGAGATCGATAATGAACAAAATAATCGCTGCCACTGCCCTCGCCGCTGCTTTCGCGCTCGTTGCGCCGCAGGCCATGGCGGAGGATGCGAAAAAGATGGAGACGACCGGCGACAAAGCGACCGGTGCGGCTGCGGATCAGCCGGCTGGCACCGAAACCTCCGACCGCACGCCGGAGAAGATGACGCCGACGCCCGATACACAGGTCGACAAGACCAAAGAGGGCGCTACCTCGGACCGTACCCCTGAGAAGAAGTAAGTAACTCGAATTGCGACTGAGTGGCTTCCGGCGCCACAACGCCGGGAGCTTCCGCACGCCGAAACGTGCATCTGCGCAGGCCGATAGCCGCATTAATGATGCTGCGTAGGCTCCCGGCGCAACCTGTGCTATAGACGTCGATGGAAAAATTCGCCTACGACGCGCCTGCCGAGATCTATTCGAGCGATGGGACCGGAGCGCGCAAGCGGCCGATGTCCTATCGGCGCTTTGCAAGCAGCGCAGAGGCTATTCGCTTCGCCATCGAGCAGCTGCCGCAGATCATGCAGCGCGGTGCCGTCATGGAAGTGGGTGACGACCGCTTCGAGTTCGCCCGCATCCGGGCACTCTACGACAGCGAGCGCTACCCCCTCGCCCGCGATGACGAGGACGGGCGTTGAGGCTCGTGTCCCCAGCCGTCCTCTTCTTTGCGAGCAAGCGTCACAACTGAACCCCAGATCGACGGAGGCCGACGTGGCCAAAGGTCAGCAGAAATCTAATCGTGAAGTCCGCAAGCCGAAGAAGTCGGCATCACAGAAGGCCGCCGCCGCCGGGCCGGCCACCGTCACTTCGACGTTCGCCGCTCCAGCGCACAAAGGCGGCAAGAAGTGACACGTCTTTCCTCTAGATCATGAGCATCATGGATTCCCTCAAAAGCCCCCCGACGCGGCTGCCGGACGACGAGCTCGACATCCCGCTCGGCCAGCGCAAGACGATGACGACACTGCTGCCCGACGACTGCCGCTGGCCGATCGGCGACCCGCAGACCGCCGGTTTCCACTTCTGCGGCAAGCGCAAGCTCGACGGCCACCCTTACTGCGAGTTCCACGTGCGCCGTGCCAGCCAGCCCGGCCGCACGCGCACGGTGGTCTACCGACCGCGCGACGCAGCCTAGTCGGGGCGCCGGCCACCGCGATCGGAGGCGTGGCCGGCACTGCAGCGGCGGAGGAGTGCCATGACGGATTGTGTCGAGCTCTCCACGGAACTCAATCGCCTGGTCACGCAAGGCCATCAGGATTCGAGCCTTGCGATCGCGCTGCTGCGCAAGTTCCCCGGCATAACGGAGGGGGAGATCGAGGTGGGCCTCGAAAAGCTTGCTGCCGATCGCCTCAAAGCTAGACGCAAGCCATAACGGCTGCTCGGGCGGAGCGATGTTTGTCGCCTCGCATCAGTGCTTCTAACGGAAGACGCCCCTCACCCCGGCAACGCCGTCTGCGACAGCTCACTTTCGCGGGCCACGCGTTCGCATACCTCGGCGATGGCTTTGATTCGATAGAGCCTTTCGCTGCCCTCGTTCGGCATCAGTCGCACAATCTTGTACGCCCTTGCCGTAGCCACCATGCCTATGTGTGATGGCGCGTACGCGACCGTCTGGCCGACCTTGAATTTATGACTGGCCATGACCTGCCTGTGCATCTCGTGCCAATGCAGCCGCAAGATCGGCGGGCTCGACTTCTACCAGTTGCCGCGAAATATAGGCGGCACTCGAACCCGGAAGCTCAATCGTCGTCTTCGTGCGCCGATAGCCGATGAACGACAGTCCCTCGACCTGCTCGCGCGTTTCGGCAATCGCATACGTTCCAGGCGGGTACGTCCCCTCCACTCCGTCCAGCGAAAACGGATGGGTGAAGGTCACCGACTTCTGGCTTAAGGCATCCATCATGCGCGCCCACGCGGAACGCGAATGCCGGGCAAGTCCGTATCGACGGAAACGCCAATGGCGACGGCCTGCATGCGGGCCGGGGGATGCGCGTAGAGGTTATAGATCGCGTACGCAAGGATAATGGCGGCGAGACCGAGGGGAACGACGATAGGGGGGATGAACCACGACGCCATTGCTTTGTCCTTTCAGGCTGAAAGACGACGAAACCGACGGCCCGCCTTCAGCACGCGCTGAAGATCGGCCGTCGGCGGAAGAACAGCGGCTAGCCCTTAGAGCTGGCGGCCCTTAGCGAACGCGTCGACGTCTTTCTGGGCTTGCGTGGCGTCGAGCGCATACTTGGACTGCACCTCTTTCACGAGGTCGTCCTTGCTCTTCAGCGCGGTGATGTCTGCCGCGGTCAGCTTCGGCCACTTCTGGGCGATTTCTCCGCGCATTCCCTGGACGTTTGCCTGCGGAGGAGTAGCGGCAGCCTGAGCGTTCTGGGTCATGTAAAAAACTCCTAAGTGTATGTTTAAGTATAAACTGAATGATCACCATCCAGGCCATGAATTGTTCTAACAACATACCGTGGCTTATTTGTGTTCTCTAAAATAATAATCTTGTAATTCCAAATCGTTTTTGTGGCAGGAAATAGATGAACACCATGAAACAACAAAGTTGGTATTACTTTATAAAGTTAAACATACGCGTTTTATTTCCAACGAAGCTGGGTTATATGCAGCAACAATTTGGATATACTTATGTAGTGACCATTCGCCACCCAGCAGGCGTGCTCCGCTTTGAATAGGTCCGCCGGGGCCGGTCCGTGCTACAGCACAAGGAGCGCTACCCCTGTGCCGCGACGGCGACGATGCTGGGGGTTGAGCATCGTTCGCCTCAATCCGCTGCCATAGGGATACGATGCGCTTTCACAAGGCGATCTTGATCAGCAAGCCGGAAGCCGATTTCATCATTGGAACCGGCACGGCGGCCGTGGCGCAATCGGATACCGTCGTCGTTTCGCGCGGCGACAGATATTACGACGTGCGCAGCATGAACCACGCCGAGGTCAATGCGTTCGTCGCCGACCTGGCGCGCGCCGAGCATGCCGCGGACGAGGCGCGCTTGGCGCTTCCCTGCTGAGGCGTCGGCAATAAACTTTGCCGGCCACCTTCGCCACCGCGCCGAGGCCCAAGTCGCGGTCCGGCCTTGGCCGGCCGCCCACAAGGCGTCGTGGCAGTAGGGGCCGGCGCGCACTACCTCATAGGCAGCGACCGTCACCCGATCGGCGATTTTGCCTGTGCTGCCGCGTGGTGCTGTAGGAGGCGGCGACCCTTAGGGATCCAATGACCGATCACCAATCCGTCGTGCATCAGAAAAAGTTCGATCGCATGCTGGCGCGCCTGCAAGCGAGGCTGCCGGGGCGGCTGGCGCGCGCCGTGGCGTGGCTGGTCAGTCCGTCGGCGGTGCTGCTGCGCCTGCCGCTCGCCATATTGTTCATCATCGGCGGCATCTTCTCGTTCCTGCCGGTGCTCGGCGTGTGGATGCTGCCGCTCGGCATCATGCTGATCGCCGTCGACATCGCCTACGTACGGCGCTGGGTGGTGTACGTCTGGCCGATGATCGAAGCCCGCTGGCGCCTGCGCAGCCGCCGCAAACGGCAGGGCTAGTTACGGCAAATGACCTCTTGCGGGAGTTATGGCGGCGCGCAAGTCTGAACTTGCGCGTGCCTTGGGCGTTTTTCCGCTATGGACGAAGAACGACGCGCTCATCGCCGAGGTGAAGCGGCTGCGCGCCGGCATCCGCGCACATCGCGATGCATCCGGCCACGAGCTGTGCTGGCATCATCCGCAATTGTGGGGGCTGCTGCCCGAGCCGATCCCGCGCGACATCGCCGTGCCGCCGTGGCCCAAGTTCATGCGCGGATGCATCGCCTATCGCACAGCGCTCGAGCGCGAATTGCCCGATGCGCCCGTCGCCGACATCGACTACGCCGGACAGCCACACACGCCGCAGGCGCACCGACGCTAGTTCGCCATGCGCCCGCGAGCCGTCATCTCAATTAGGCCGGCAGTCCGTTGATCGCTTGGATCACTTCGCGGATCGTGCAGCCCGGCTGGCCGCGCCAACGGGCGACCGCGTCACGCCGTTCGAGCAATTCCACCGCCCAGAAACCCTTGCGCGCATCCTTGCCGGTTGCGGCAACGAGCGCCAGCTGCCGCGACGTCAAATTCCGCGGCAGGGTCTTAACTCCGGGGCGGCGCGCCATCTCTTTGAGCCTCATTTGGTGTCCTCCCAAGTCGGTGTTGGTTATGCCCAACATCCGTGCCTACTTTTTTAGCATAGGGAACGTCGATGGCAAGATAGATTGTGTCGATGGACATAATTGTGACGACGAGGGCGCGTTGGCTGCGCCTACGGAACTTGGTGCAGCGCACAAACGTTGTGAGGTTTCCAGTCGAGCGGTGTCAATGTCCCTAGAAGCTGGCACCTATGCGCAAGATCCCCACGCCCGACGCGTGCCGGACGCCGCGGCGGCTGTGCGCCGCATTCTCATCGTCGAGGACGAGATGTTCGTCGCCATGGACATCGAGGCGGCGGTGATCAAGGCGGGCCACAAGGTGATTGGTTTTGCTGGCACCGCACAGCGTGCCATAGCCTTGGCGGACCAGTTGCGGCCCGACCTCATCTTGATGGATATCCGCATGCCGGGCGATCGTGATGGCGTCGATGCGGCGATCGAGATCCGGCGGCTTTTCGACATTCCCTCGCTCATGCTCAGCGCGTTCTCGGACGCGGAAACCCGCGCACGCGCGGCGCCCGCCCAGCCGCTGGGCTTCATTGCCAAGCCCTTCGATCACGCCCGGCTGGCGCTCGCCCTCAATGGGGGGTGAGGTCATGAGCGGCGCGCTCCTGAGAAAAGCGCTGCTTTCGATGCTGGCAAAGCTTTCCAGAGGAACGCCGGCTCTCGCTCGCGCGTTTGCTCCAAGTGTGTTTAACCAGGAGGAAGCCGATGAATTGGGATCGCGTTGAAGGCAACTGGAAGCAGATGACGGGCAAGGTGAAGGAGCAGTGGGGCAAGCTCACTGACGACGACATCGCCCAGATCAACGGCAGCCGCGAGCAGCTCGAAGGCAAGCTTCAGGCGCGCTACGGCTACGCCAAGGACCAGGTGAAGAAGGACGTCGACGACTGGCTGAACCGCTCCTGATAGCGGCGGGCTGCCCGAAAATAGCGCGGCTTCGGCCGCGCTATTCTTTTAGGGCACACACCGCCATAAATTCTTGACAGCCCTCGCGAACCCCTTGTGAGCGGCTTCGACTCGACCTCACTATAGAGCCAGCGCTTGGCTGGGGGGTCGGCGATGAAAACGTTCCTTGCAACTACACTTACCGAAACGGCGGTCTCCACGGACCGGCGGCGCTTCAAGCTGACCTTCGTCGATGCCGACGGCCAGCAGTATGCCATAAGCATTCCGTCCGCCCTCGCCGCCGACCTGGTGCCGGTGCTGGAATCGGTCGCCGCGACGCAGCCGCACGCGGGCAGCGGAGAGATGACGCGCGTGCCGAAGACGTGCGCCGTCGGCCACGCCACGGGCGACCGCATGGTGCTGCTGCGCTTTGACGACGAGGCGCCTTACGCGATCGAGCTCGAAGTGGCGCGCGCTTTAGCCGAGCAGCTGCACGAGCAGAGCGAAGAGCTGGGCGAGACCGCGCGGCCGGCGCTGCATTGATCCCGCTGCGCCGCATCGCCCGCAATTGACAACCGTCAATGACCAGGGCGGCCAGTACCGATGGCCGTCGCAGCGCTGATTTGGCATGGGGATGGGAACTGTCCCGCCGACCCGTGGCGTCCTGTCAAAGGAGGTGCACCTAACCCCGACGCGGCAATGGCATTTGCGCCATGATTGCGAACTTTTTGAATACGAACTTTTTGATAGGTTTATCCCCGCCCCCACTCTCCTCCCCCATACTGCCTCCCATCCTTGCCCGTCACGCGGGACGCATCAGCTGAGCGTCTGACGCGGGGCAAGGACCGGTGCCCGGTTGAGGCAGGCGCGTTTTCCGTTGCGTCTGTCGTGAGGTGAAGCTCGCCTCAGATGCCGGGGCTGGAGATCGAGGCTGCGCATGGGTGGCAACACCCGGCACGGACGCCCTTCTGCAGCGGCGCTTCCCGCATCCCTTAGGAGCGCAGCCGCCTGAGGTCCTGAGCGACGATAGCCCGGCCGCTAATACCCGCCGGGTGGGACCGAAGGCCCGCTGA
>DATBSP010000114.1:0-21345 GCA_036559705.1 Hyphomicrobium sp. | reverse complement strand
CGTCATGTGCTCGGGCATCACCTCGGCATCGACGGCGTCGCGCGCCTTCGCGGCGAACTTTTCGGATTCGCTCGGTCTCGGCCTGGGCGGCCTCGGCGTCACCATGGTCGGCCTTGTCTTCATGGCGGCGATTGCCGCGGTGAACTTCCGCGGCGTCGGGGAGAGCGTGAAGATCAACGTGTTGCTGACGTGCGTCGAGCTCTCGGGCCTCTTGATCATCATCGTCATCGGTCTGTGGGCAATCGGCGCCGGCACCGGCGATCTGTCGCGCACCATGACATTCAACACGAGTGCCGACGGCAGCGTGATATGGGGCGTCATCGCAGGCACGACGCTCGCCTTCTTCGCCATGGTCGGCTTCGAAGATTCGGTCAACATGGCCGAGGAGACGCAAGACCCGAGCCGCATCTTTCCAAAAGTGCTGCTGACCGGCCTCGTGCTCACCGGCACCATCTACGTGCTGGTATCGCTGTCGGCCATCGCGCTCGTGTCACCCCAGGAGCTGGGGGAGGGCGAGACGCCGCTATTGAAGGTGGTGCAGGCTGGCGCCCCTGCGTTTCCGCTGGGCGTATTCGGCGTCATCACTATGTTCGCCGTCGCCAACAGTGCGCTCATCAACATGCTAATGGCGAGCCGGCTGATCTACGGCATGAGCCGCGAGCATGTGCTCCCCGCCGTGCTCGGCAAGGTGCATGCAACCCGACGCACGCCGTACATCGCCATTGCCTTCACCACGCTGCTCGCCTTCGCGCTGATCTCATTCGTCGGCGAGGTGCCGGCGTTGGGCGGCACCACGGCGCTGCTGCTGCTGTGCGTATTCACTGTGGTCAACGTCGCGGTGCTGGTGCTGCGCAAGGACAAGGTCGACCACCAGCACTTCCGCGCGCCGACGTTCGTACCGGTGCTGGGCGGGATCTGTTGCGCATTTCTCGTCGGCCCGTGGACGGGACGCGATCCGCAGCAATACGTCATCGCCGCGGTGCTGATCGCCCTCGGCGTGGCGCTGTGGTTCGTGACCATGGCGGTCAACCGCGCCACGGGGCAGAAGCCGTCCGAGCCCCTCGCCGAGGACATCGGCGGCGACGGCGCCCAAAACTGATCCGCGTCAGCCTTTGCCGTTGGCCTTGGCCTCGTCCCACAGGGCGTCCATCTCGGCGAGGTTGGATTGTGCCGGGGAGGACCCACGGGCGGCGAGCTGCTGCTCGATATAGCGGAAGCGGCGCGTGAACTTTTCGTTGGCGGCTCGCAACGCGGCTTCCGGGTCGAGCTTCAAGTGGCGGGCAACATTGGCGACGACGAACAGCAGATCGCCAAACTCCTCTTCGATGTCCGGATCGCGGCCGGAGGCCTTGCCGCCGTTCTTCGCGATCGCGTCGTGCAACTCGGCGATCTCTTCCTCCAGCTTGGCGAACACCGGCGCCAGTGAGGGCCAGTCGAAACCGACCTTGGCGGCTTTGCTCTGCAACTTGATGGCGCGCGTCAAAGCGGGGAGGGCGGCGGGCACGTCGTCGAGAATGCCGGCGCGTTCTTTTCCATTCTTCTCTTGCGCCTTGGCGCGCTCCCAGAAGCCTGGCGCGACGCCGGCGGCGCGCTCGGCGTCAGAACCGAACACGTGCGGGTGGCGGCGGATCATTTTCGCCGTGATGGCCTCGACGACGTCGCCGAAAGAAAATGCGCCCTGCTCCTCGGCCATACGCGCGTGATAGACGACCTGCAGCAGGAGATCGCCCAGCTCGTCCTTCAAGTCGGCGATATCATCGCGCGCGATGGCGTCAGCTACTTCGTAAGCTTCCTCGATGGTGTAGGGAGCGATGGTCGCGAAGGTTTGCTCGCGGTCCCACGGGCAGCCGGTCTCGGGCTCGCGCAGCGCCGCCATGATCTCGATGAGGCGGGAGATGTCTTTGGAGGGTGTCATGCGCGGCACCCTAATCGATGCCGCGCGTCCTCGGAAGCGACCGGCGCGGCTTGATGCGCGATGGGGTCCAGGGCGTCGGCAGCAGCGTGACAACGGCAAGCGGGACAAGCCAGCCGAGCCATGCGGCGCAGCCATAGACAGGATCGAACGGCAGGTCATAGCCCGTTGCGACGGTGGTCGTCAGGCGCACCCACAATGCACCCGAGGCGACGGCGGCCATGGCCAGCATCAGCCGCGCATGGTCGCCGAAGCGGCGCTGGCGCACGGCGATGATGCCCAGCGCGATGAGGGCCAGCCACACGACGCCCTGCGCCAGGAAGCCGGCGCGCGCCATGACGACAGAGTGGCTGTAGATCGCGACGGGTAACGAGGTGAGGGCGCCGAGCACGACGGCGACGGCAGTGACGTAGCCGAGCGGCCGGTGCCAGGCGCTGTTGCGGCGCAGGGCGATGACCAGCGGAATGAGCAGCAGGGCCCCGCCCGAAGCCATCATGTGCAGCTTGAAGATGCCGGGCAGCCGCTGGTCGACGACGAACAGATTGTACGGCAAGGCGATGGCGCCGAGGCCCTGCGACAGGGCGACGAAGCCGGTCGGGACGGCGAGCAGCAAGACTAGACAAATGACGGCAAGTCGGGGAGCGCGTGCAGCAACGAGGCGAAGGCGAGACATAAATTCGCCGGCGGCATTTGCTGTGGTCGCGTCGTTGAGCATCGGTCAATGAGGTTAAAGGCACGTCATGTTGAAAGTGATACTGAGCGCTCTTTGTGTTCTGGCAACGGCATCATCGCTGTCGGCCGGCATCACCGCGGCGAACATCGCCGGCCGCTGGCAGGGCGACAGCTGGGCGGTTAACGCCGGCGGACCCCTGACGCTCGACATCGTCGCCTGCGGCACGAGCTGGTGCGGGATCAAAGTCGAGGCCAACGACAGTTGCGGTGGCACCGCCTTGAAGATCGACGCCGGGGCCATCGAAGGCGACTACATCCGCTACACGGGCACGCTGCAACTGGCGCCGGGCACCGAGCCATACGTCGTGCAAACCTCGATCTTCACGCCGACGCCCGACGATCCCCCGGGGACGCCGCTGAAGCTGCAGATCACCGGCGACACCGGCGGCGAGTTCCGCGCCTACCGCCGCTCGTTCCCTTTCGAGGCGCAAATGGCGCGCATCAAGGATGCCTTGTGCCACGCGCCGGAGACGGTGTCCGCCCTCCAGTAGGCCCACCGCTCGGCCACAGTTTCCGGCATTGTTTCCGCTCGCCGCTCCGGTTTACCATCGGAGCGGGGAAGGAGGCGCGCCGCTTTGAGGCGCGCCGGGCGGCGGACACACCGGCATGATTATCCTGCGCATCTTCGCTAACGCTGTCATCATGGCGGGCGAGGTGGCGGCTGTCGCCGCGCTGGCCGCCTTCGCCTTCTACTATCCGTTCGTGTTCGCCGGCGTGACTGCCGCCTTGAGCTTCGTGCTCGGCCTACGGCTCGAGGTGGCACGGCTGCGCTACGAGCTGCCGTTCTATTTCGGCGGTCTCGTCAAGCGCGGGACTATCTTCACGGCCCTGGTCGGCACCTTCGAGGCGCTGTTCAAGGGCGTGCTGGCGGGCGTTGCCGCGCTGTTCACCTTCGCCGGGACGAACCCTGACCGCCTGTTCTGGGTAGCGGCATTGTTCGGGCTGTGCATCTACGCCGGCGCCGCCGTGCTGCGACTGTTATCGATCCGCGCCGATGCGCTGCCCATGCGCTGGGGCTATTTCCGTCTCGCGCCGCCGCTCGGGCTGTTGTTCTCGGCCGGCCTGGCACTACTCGCCGCCGCGGCCATCCTGCCGCCCGCCAACGTGACCGACATCGGCTGGAAGATCATCTTCGATACGCCAGCGCAGCCGTCTATCGCACAGGTGAGCGAATTGTTCTTTCAATTGAAGCAGGCGTTCGACGAGTTCATCATCAAGGCCTTGAGTGTGCTCATGGACGAAGAGTGGGCGCGCCTTGTCGGCGTCGTCGTCAGCGTCAACGTACTGTCGGGGTTCGTTAGCGCGCTCTATGCGGCGATCGTTGCCGCCGGCGTACGCAAGGCCGAGGACGCATTGCTTTAGGCATGACGGAGCGTGAGCTGTCGCATGGGCACGACGAACAGAGCTTATCGCCTCATCGTTCGCATAATATATATTATGGAAAACGTAGATAGATTAGCAAGCATTTACAATCACTACGGCCAAGATTACTTCTCGGCCTTCTCGTACTTGTCGGCGACGAAGCGATCGAGCAGCCGCACACCCCAGCCGGCGCCCCAGCTCGGGTTGATTTCCGACTTCGGCGCATCCATGGCCGTACCGGCGAGATCGATGTGCGCCCACGGCGTGTCCTTGACGAAGTACTTGATGAAGGCAGCGGCCGTACACGCCCCCGCCCAGCGGCCGCCGATGTTCTTGATGTCGCAATTCTTCGACTCGAGCATCTTGTCGTAGGCCTTGTCGAGCGGCATGCGCCACAGCTTCTCGCCCGTCACTGCCGACGCTTCCAGCAGATCGTTTGCCAGCTTCTCGTCGTTGACGAAGAGACCCGCGTACTCTTTGCCGAGCGCCACCATGATGGCACCGGTGAGCGTCGCCAAGTCGATCATCAGGCGCGGCTTGAAGCGCTCCTGCATGTAGGAGATGAGATCGACGAGCACGAGCCGGCCCTCGGCGTCGGTGTTGAGTATCTCCACCGTGTTGCCGGAGTGCGCGCGCACGATGTCGCCCGGGCGCGTCGCCGTACCCGACGGCATGTTCTCAACAAGGCCGATAATGCCGATGGCGTTGACGTTCGCCTTGCGCTCGGCCAGCGCCTGCATGGTGCCGACGACGGCGGCGGCGCCGCCCATGTCGCCCTTCATATCCTCCATGCCGGCGGCCGGTTTGATGGAGATGCCGCCGGTGTCGAAAACCACGCCCTTGCCGATGAAGCAGATCGGCCTGGCGCGCTTTGATTTGGCGCCGTGCCACTGCATGATGGCGATGCGCGCTGGGCGCACACTGCCCTGCGCAACGGCGAGCAGAGCACCCATTTTCAGTTCGGTAATCTGCTCGGCATCGAGGATCTCGACCTCAAGGCCCGAGGTTTCCAATTCCTTGACGCGGTCGGCGAATTCGACCGGTCCCAGCGCGTTGGCTGGCTCGTTGACGAGGTCGCGCGCGGTGACGATACCGTTGGCGAGTGCCGCATATCGCGCGTAGGCGCCCCGCGCCTTATCGGGGTCGGCACAGTGCACGACCAGCTTCTGCAGGCCGTCCGCCTCGCCATTACCGTCCTCGTCGCCGGATTTTTTCGTCAGGTACTTGCGAAACTCGTAGTTTCGTAGCAACGCGCCGAACGCTAGCAGCGCGGCGAGCGCATCCGGTTTGATGCCGG
Source organism: Hyphomicrobium sp. (assembly GCA_036559705.1). Taxonomy (GTDB): domain Bacteria; phylum Pseudomonadota; class Alphaproteobacteria; order Rhizobiales; family Hyphomicrobiaceae; genus Hyphomicrobium_A. Next base: position 16,042 of record DATBSP010000114.1, on the reverse strand, counting down.
CGCCATCGGGAACCTCGGCGATGAGGCTCGCCGACTTGGTCTTGCGTGCACCGATTGCTCCCGCCGCCGAACCGCCGAGCAGCGCCCAATCGTTCTCCTCCAATGCGCCCGGCTTGCCGGTGCCGAGCAGGATGACACGATTGACGCCGGCGAGGCGCGGTGGTGCAAGGACCTCCAGCGTCGACTTCTTGCGTCCCTTGTATTGCGCCGCTTCGACCGCTTTCAGAAGTGCGCCGCCCGCGCGCTGATCGATCTCGCGAGAGCGGCTCCCGAGCGCCACGTCGTCGCCGGCGAGCACGACGACGGTCGGCTCTAGGTCGGCGGAGAGCGGTTGGAAAACGATTTCGGGGCGGCTGGTCATGCGGTCGGGCTCCCAGGTAGGTTGCGTGAGGGGCCTTTCCCGCCGGAATGTCATGCGCTGCGCGGAATGCAATCGATCCGCGCGCAGACCCTGCCGCCGAGCAGGGACCCAAGCCATGCATCAGAGGCAGGAAAGTCCGAAACCTTGGTCTCCCCCGAGCTAACCCGCGGGCGCGGCGCTGGCAAGCGAGCCAAGGCCGCCGGCGCCATCAAGCCGCCGTGTTCACGGCTGCTGTTCTCCCCTTGTTCGCCGAGTCGCGGAGGTCGCCCCTCTTGGGGTGCTTAACAGGCGCGCCTAAAGGGCCAAGTCACTGGGGAGAAGCCGAATTTCCGCCACGCTGACATGGAACGCAAAGGCTATGGGACGGAACGGGGGGCCGGCATCCCGTCGGCGCCTTAGCATCCGCAACCGGTCAGCATGACGATCTTCGAAAGGTATGTCTTTCGGCAGGCCGGTTCCGCGCTGCTCATCATCCTGTTGTCGCTGTCGAGCATCGTCTGGGTGGCGCTCGCCCTGCGCCAGCTCAACGTCGTGACCTCGCAAGGTCAGGACGTGGGGTTGCTGATCAAAATGACGACGCTGGCCCTGCCCAACCTCATGGCCATCATTGCCCCGTTCTCGCTGCTGATCGCCTGCATCCACACGCTCAACCGGCTCAACGGTGACAGCGAGCTCATCGTGCTCACGGCGTCCGGCGGCACCATCTGGCGGGCGGCGAAGCCGCTCTTGGCGCTCGCGCTGCTGGTCGCGCTGGGGGTCGCCTTCGTCAATCACCTGGGCATGCCTTGGAGCCTCAAGCTCTTGCGCGAATACATCGTGCAGGTGCGCGCTAACATCCTGACGCAGGTCATCCAACCCGGCAGCTTCTCTAGCCCCGAGGAAGGTCTCACCTTCCATATCCGCGAGCGCGCACCCAACGAGGAACTATTGGGCCTCATCGTGCACGACACGCGCAACAAGGAGCTCAATCAGTCGTATCTGTCCGAGCGCGCCGTCATCGTGCAGCGCCCGCCGTCGAACTATCTGGTCATGAGCAAGGGGCATATCGTCCGCCGCACGGACAAGGACGAGCCCGCGCAGGTCATCGCGTTCGAGAAGTACGCGGTCGACCTCGACCAGTTCGAGAAGAAAATGGACGACGACGGGGAGGATCTGAAGCCACGCGAGCGCTACCTCGGCGAGCTGCTCTACCCCGAAGCATCCTCGAAGAGCTACCTTAAGGCGCCGGGCAAATTCCGTGCCGAGTTGCATGAGCGCTTTTCTAACCCGCTCTATCCCCTCGCCTTTGCGCTGATCGCGCTTGCAGCCGTGGGGCAGGCTCACTCGACACGGCAGAACCGCGTGCAACAGGTGGCCATCGCTTTTGTGCTGGCGGCGATGCTGCGTCTCGGCGGGCTAGCTCTCAACAATGTCGTTGTCCTCAATGAGGCGGCGACGCCGCTGCTCTACGCGCTGCCGCTGTCGGCCATGCTGGCGGCGCTGATGCTCATGGAGCAGGCCCGCCGCAAGCTATCGGCCTCGCGCTTCCCGGGACTGATCGTCGATCCCATCGTGCAGACGCTTGTGTGGCTGTTCACGATCATTCCGCGCTGGCGTGCCGCGTCCGCCGGCGGGCGGAGGTAGCCCTTGATGCGCACCCGCACCCTCGGCCGCTACATCGGCATGCGTTTTCTGTTGGCGATCCTGTCGACGTTCCTTCTCTGCTCGGTATTGATCTATCTCATCGACTTCGTCGAACTGCTGCGCCAGTCGGGCAAGCACGGCGAGGTACCGCTACCCACCCTCGGCCTCATCGCGTTGCTGCGGCTTCCGGCCTATGCCGAGTTCCTCATCGCCTTCGCCGTCCTCGTCGGGTCCATCACGGCCCTGCTGCAATTGAGCCGCAAGAGCGAACTCACCGTTATGCGAGCTGGCGGCATGTCAGTGTGGCAATTCCTGCGGCCCGGGCTGCTCGTCGCCTTCGCCGTCGGCGCCCTGACGGTGACCGTGTTCAACCCCATGGCGGCCGCCGGGCGCGCCGCAGCCGAAAGCCTCTTTGCCGAGGCTTTCGGTAAGGAAGCCAATCTGTTGCGCTCTCGTTCGGGGTCCTCGTGGCTCCGCCAGAACGGCGCCGATGGCCAATCGGTGATCAGCGCCGCGATCGCCACCAACCGCGGGCTGTCGCTGCACGGCGTCTCGGCCTTCATTTTCGACAACGAGGGGCACTTCGTCGAGCGCGTCGATGGCAAACGCGCCGACCTGCACGAAGGCTATTGGGAGGTCAGGGATGCATGGGTCGTGCGCATCGGCCGCGAGCCTGAAAAGTTCGATATCTACTTGGTGTCCACATACCTTACACCGGACCGTGTTACCGACGCTCTCGGAACGGTCTTTTCCGTCTCCTTCTGGGAGATGCCGGCGCTCATAGAAGTGGCTGAAAAGGCTAAACTTTCATCGGACCGCTTGCGCATACAGTACGAAGCGCTGATGTCAAGGCCTTTACTCTGCGCGGCGATGGTCCTTTTGGCCGCCACTGTGTCCCTGCGGTCATTCCGCGGCGGAGGTATCCAAACTATGGTCATTACTGGACTGGTGGGGGGGTTCGGCTTCTTTCTTCTGTCAGAGGTCTCCCGGCAAGTCGGAGTGGCTGGATTGACGCCTCCTTGGGCGGCGATCTGGTTGCCCGTGGTCCTGGTTATGGTTGTCTCGGCTGCGGTTCTGTTACATCAGGAGGATGGCTGAGTGATGCGTCACACGCGGGCACCGCAAGAGGGTTGCGGATCGTCACGCGTCACCTGCCGGCGCCGGAAGGCTGCCGGCCGGGTGCGTTTGGCTATGCTCGCTGTCCTGTCCGCTTCGCTCTTCTCAGCCTTCGAAGCTCACGCACAAGACCCATCGACACTCGCTCCTTCGGTCGAGAAATCGAGCTCGTTTCCCAAGCAGAGCATGGTCGGTCCGTCACGCAACATCGACAAGTCGCAGCCGCTCTACCTGCAGGGCGACGAGCTGATCTACGACACCGGCGGCAACAAGGTGATCGCGCGTGGCAACGTCGAGATCTACTACAACAACTACATCCTGACTGCTGACCAAGTGGTCTACGACCAGTCGGCCAACACGCTGACGGCGGTCGGCAACGTCGTCCTGAAGGAGCCGAACGGCAACATCGTCCGCGCCGATCGCTACACTTTGACGGACGACTTCCGCGACGGCTTTGTCTCGCAACTGTCGATCGTCGCCTCCGACGACACGCGCATCGCGGCCCAGCACGCGACACGCCGCGGCGGCAACACGACCGTTTTCACCAACGGCCGTTTCACGCCTTGCAAAACCACCGATGGCATGCCGCCGCTGTGGTGCTTGAGCGCGGCAACCGTCACCCACGATCAGGCCGCAGCGACCATCAGCTATCAGGACGCCTATTTCGAGCTATTCGGCGTGCCGATCCTCTACACGCCCTACTTCGAGCACGCCGATCCGTCGGTGAAGCGCAAGTCGGGCTTCCTGATGCCGCAGCCGACTGTCTCCGACAATCTCGGCTACAGCACCACCATTCCCTACTACTTCGCCCTGGCGCCGAACTACGATTTTACCTTCTACCCGATGTACACTTCGCGCCAGGGTATCCTGTGGCAGGGCGATTGGCGTCACCGCACCGAGAACGGCCAGTACTACATCAAGGGCGCCGGCATCGATCAGGACGCCGCCGATCTGCCGTCGGCGATCGCCAACCGCGACCAGTACGACGGCTGGCGCGGCAGCGTCGAGACCAAAGGTCTGTTCAATCTCGGCAGCTGGTGGAAGTTGGGCTGGGACGTGACGATGGAGTCGGACGACGAGTTCCGGCGCTTTTACAAGATTGACAACGCCCTACTCACCGACCGGGTCAACGAGATCTTCCTCGCCGGGCTGTCGGATCGCAGCTACTTCAAAATGTCGGCCTACGAGTTCACGGATCTCGGCTTCACGACGCCGGGGACGAGCGAGACCAAGCAGTACGCGTATCCCATCATGGACTACAACTACGTGTTCGCCGATCCGATCGTCGGCGGCGAACTCACGTGGACCACCAACGCGCTGGCCCTCTCCAGTAATCAGGACCCAACCGCATTTGCCCCATTTGCCGACACCAATCAGCAGATGAACCGCGTGGTGACGGAGCTGAACTGGCGCCGCCGCTTGACCGATCACATCGGCATCACCTATACGCCGTTCGCGCAGCTGCGCGCCGACGCTTATCAGATCAGCAACTTCTTTGACCCCTTCGATCCCACTGCGCCGCTCCAGGAAACCTCGTTCGCCCGAGCTCTTGCACTCGGGGGCGTGACCGTTGCCTATCCGTGGGTCGCCAACACGGCGCGCGGCTCGCATGTCATCGAGCCGATCGGCCAGATCATCGGGCGCCAGGCCTCGATTAAGCAGGACGGGCTGCCGAACGAGGATGCCCAGAGCCTCATCTTTGATGACACCAACCTGTTCGAGGTGACGAAGTTCTCCGGCTACGACCGCATCGAGACCGGCACCCGCGCCAACGTCGGCCTGCAGTACACCTTCCAGTCGAACGGCGGTGGCTATACGCGTATCCTCGCCGGCGAAAGCTATCAGCTCGCCGGCACCAACGCGTACGCCGATCCGAGCTTTGACGTGAACGGCAACCCGGTGTTCACCCCGGATAGCGGCCTGCAGACGGACCGCTCCGACTACGTGCTCGGCGCGTATGTTGCACCATGGACGTTCTTGCAGCTCATCTCCCAGTCGCGCTTCGACCAGTCCAGCTTCGCCCTTGCCCGCCAGGATGCCGGCGCGCAGTTGAACCTCGGACCGCTGAGCGCGAACGCCGTCTATGCCTACCTGAACACCGATCCGACCAACGGCATCGACACGGCGCAGGAAGACGTCTACAGCGGGCTCAACCTCCGTCTGACGGATCGCTGGAGCGTCGGCGCCGCCGTCCGCTACGACATCGACGACGACACGATCGCGTCCGACATGTTCCAGGTGCGCTATGGCGACGAGTGCTTCGTACTGACGGCGACCTACACCGACAACTACTACGTCAACCCGGATATCGTGGACGGTCAGACGCTGATGGTGCGTTTCGAGCTGAAGCACCTCGGCGAGTTCGGCTATTCGACCGATGTGCTCAGCGGCACGTCGATAAGCGAGCAGCAGTCGGGCGGTTAACCTCGCGTGCCGCGCGCGGCTTATAGTGACCGGGTAGACGCCACGACGTGCCCCAAGACGGCCTGTATGGGCGAGCGGGGTGCCACGGGACCGCCAATGTTTGCGTCGATATATTGCCGGCGGCCAAACGGCCGCTAGAGTTCATCGCCAGACGCCGCGCCCCCCGCGCGACACGAGCCTTAGGTAGCGGCCCGGTCGCATGTGGCGAGAACAGCTCCGCGCGTACAACTGGAAGACATGACCATGGGCCTAGTCCAACTGCGCCGCAACGACCGTCCCTCTGCGGACGCCGCTGCCGTGCGGCCGCCCCGTTCCACACGGACGGGGCTCGGCACCATCTTGCCACTCGGCGCGCTGGCGCTGGCCATGGGCGCGACGCCTATCTGCGTGCTGGCGCAAGGCGCCCCCGCCAAACGCACTCAGACCGCCAAGGCGACGCAGGAAGAAACCCCGGGCCGTCCGGTTCAATCTATCGTCGTGCTCGTCAACGACGAGCCGATCACCGGCTATGAGGTCGAGCAGCGCGTCACGCTGGCGATGCTGGGTGCCCCGGACGTGCAGCGCAAGCTGCAGGCGAAACTCAAATCGCCGAACATGAACGAGCAGTTCAAAGCCTTCGCCATGAAGCGGCTGCAGGCCAACCCGCCCAAGACTGAGGCGGAGCAGCAGGCGCGCGTCAAGCAGTTGCAGGGGGAGTTCGTCGGCAGCATGAAGGCGCAGGTCGAGAAGGAATACGTGCCGACGGCGCGCAAGCAGGCTCTCGACGAGCTGATCGACGAGCGCCTGAAGCTGCAGGAGGCCAAGCGCCTCAGCATCGTGACCGCCGACGACGAGGTCGACCGCGTCATCAGCGGCATGGCTGAGCGCAACAAGATGACGCCGCAGCAGTTCGCCGAGCACGTGGCGAAGATGGGCGCCAACATCTCCATCATGCGCGAGCGCATTCGCGCCTCGCTGTCATGGTCGGACGTCATCCGCCGCAAGTTCGGCCACCAGATCACCGTCGCCAACCGCGACGTCGACCGCATGGTGGCGAGCGCCGAAGGTCAGGACGACGTCGTGCTGAAGATTCACCGCATCCTGTTGTCCCTGCCGCCCAACGAGGATCAGAAGCGGCTCGCCCAGCGCATCAGCGACGCCGAACAGCTGCGGACCAAGTTCAGCGGCTGCAAGGGCATGGAGGAGATGGCGCGCGGCCTTCCGGGCGTACGCTTCGACAACCTCGGTGACCGCCGTCCGACCAGCTTGCCGGAGCCAACGCGCTCGCTGCTGCTTGCGGCGCACGACGATGAGCTGCTGCCCGCCACCATTGGCGAAAACGGCGTCGAGCTGTGGGCGGTATGCGGGCGCAAGCTGGTGAAGGCGGCGGATTCAAAGCGCGAGACCGCGCAGAACGAGCTACGCCAGAAAGAGTTCGAGATCGTTTCCAAGAAGCACCTCAAGGATCTGCGTACGGACGCCCATATCGAGTACCGCTAGTGGGCCGGGCGGCGGATGCTCGCCGGCGGCGGCCGCTGGCCGTCAGCATGGGCGATCCGGCCGGCATCGGGCTGGAGATCACGCTTCGGGCGTGGCTGGAACGCAGCGACAAGGTGCTCGACCCGTTCGTCGTCTTCGCCGACAAGGATGTCCTCGCCGAGCGCGCGCGGCATCTCGGGCTCGCCGTTCCCCTCGCCGTCATCGGTACCCCCGGCGAAGCGCCGGAGATGTTCGGGGCGGCACTGCCCGTGTTGCACAGCCCGCTTGCCGTGCGCCCTCGCGCCGGCTTCCCAGATGCAGCCAACGCCGCCGGCATCATCCACTCTATCGAGGCGGCGACGGGCGCCGTCATGGGCGGGGAAGCCTCCGCCATCGTCACCAACCCAATCGCCAAGCACGTCGTGCGCGGCACCAATTTCCCGTTCCCCGGCCACACCGAGTTCCTCGCTGCTCTGGCCGAGCGCCATTCCGCCGGCAAGCACTACCGGCCGGTGATGATGCTCGCCTCGCACGAGCTGCGCGTGGTGCCACTTACCGCGCATTGCGCCCTCGCCGAGGTACCGAAGGCGATCACGCGTCAGCTCATCTTCGAGACGACACGCGTCACCTACGCGGCGTTGAAGCACGATTTCGGCATCGCTGGTCCGCGTATCGCCATCACCGGACTTAACCCGCACGCCGGCGAGGAAGGCACCATGGGCCGCGAGGAGATCGAAACCATCGCCCCCGCTATCGCCGACCTGCGCGCCGAAGGGTTATCGGTGACCGGTCCGCACTCGGCCGACACGCTGTTCCACGCCGCGGCACGGCGCGGCTATGACGCCGTCATTGCCATGTATCACGATCAGGCGCTGATCCCCTTGAAGACGCTTGGCTTCGATGAGGGCGTCAACGTGACCCTCGGGCTGCCGTTCGTGCGCACCTCGCCGGACCACGGCACCGCGTTCGACATCGCGGCTGAGGGGCGTGCCTCGGCGAACAGCTTCATCGAAGCGTTGAAGCTCGCTTCCGCGATCGTCGCGGCGCGATCGGCGAACGCGCGAGTATGAACGCCGGCGCGCCAGAGACCCCGCAAGGGAGCGGCGCCAGCCCAGACGGCCTTCCGCCGCTACGTGAGGTGATCCGCGAATTCGGGCTAGCGGCCAAGAAGAGCCTCGGTCAAAATTTCATCCTCGACCTCAACCTGACGCGGCGGATTGCGCGCGCCGCCGGGCCGCTCACCGGTCGCACGGTAGTCGAGGTCGGCCCCGGCCCGGGGGGGCTGACGCGCGCGCTCCTCCTGGAAGGCGCCGCACGTGTCATCGCCGTGGAGCGTGACGAGCGCACGCGCGGCGCGCTGGAAATGATCGCGCAGCGCTATCCCGGCAGGCTGGACCTACATTTCGGCGATGCGCTCGATGCGGATTGGCCCAAGCTTCTCGGCAACGCGCATGGCAAAGCCAGCATCGTCGCCAACCTCCCCTACAGCATCGCCACGCTGCTGCTGACCGGCTGGCTCGACAGCGAGCCGTGGCCGCCGTGGTTCCAGCGCATGGTGCTGATGTTCCAGAGGGAGGTGGCAAAGCGCATCGTCGCCGCGCCCGGCAGCAAGGCTTATGGACGCGTCTCGGTGCTGGCGCAGTGGCGCAGCGCCCCGCGCATCGTGCTGAACGTTCCGCGCGAAGCGTTTGCGCCGGTCCCCAAGGTTGCATCGGCCGTCGTCGAGTTTATCCCGCACAAGGACCCATCGCCGCCATGCAGGCCGCAAGTGCTGGCGCAAGTGACGGCGGCGGCGTTCGGCCAGCGGCGCAAGATGCTGCGCTCGAGCCTCAAGCAGCTCCTCGCCGACCCCGAGCAGCTGCTCGAAGCTGCCGGCATTGCCGGAAACCTGCGCGCCGAGGATCTGAGTGTCAAAGACTTCGCCCGCCTGGCACTTGTCTACGAGCGCTCGGCGCTGCGGCGCGGCTAGTGCGCGTTGGCGTCGCCAGGCTTGGGCATCGCCAGAAGACGCAGTGCGCCGGCGATGAGCAAGATCGAGATGGGCTTTACGAGCGCGACCCAGGATTCGACTGCGGCGCCCTCCGCCCAATCAGTCGCGAAGTCGACGACCAGATAGACAAGGATGACGCCGACTAGCATCGTCTTGAGTTGGTGCATACCGGCCGGCCGCATCCACCCCGGAAGCCTCTCCTTCTCGCCCTCACCGAGCTCGAACACGAAGCCGAAATCTATGTTGTAGGCGAAGATGACGAGGACGATGCCGAACAAGAACACGTCGGTGCCGCCCATCACCTGCGCGATGGCGCCCTCGATGAGCAGGATGAAACGCAGCGAGAGCGCAAAGCGGAGCATGGTTGGCCTATGCGTATGATCGATGGCAGCAACGACTAACACGCGATCCAATCCGGCGCACGGAGCGATCAGCTCCGTTTGCAGTCGCTCGGTGCCGGACGGTTCTTGAAGCGGTCGGACATCCAGGCGACCGCGGTGTAGGCGCTCTTCTCGGCGGCAAAGCTGTGCGACACGCCCTTCATGAGCTTGAGCGTAACGGGCGTGCCGGCGGCGCACAGGCTCTTGGCAAACCGGATGGTGACGCCGGGATCGATGTTCTTGTCGCCGGTCCCCTGGGCGATGAACACCGGCACACCCGACGGGGCGCCGCCCGGTGAGTTCCTTTCCATGAGCTCGCGCCACGCTGGCAGCGTCGTCGGGTCGTTTTTCAGGAACGTCTTCTTCAATGGTTTGGCGAGTTGCAGCAAGTTGAGCATTTGCGAGATCGACTGGATGCAGCTTTCGGCGACCCGCTCGAAGCTCTTCTCGGTCCCATCCTCCAGCACGCTGTTCACGGGCAGCTTGTAGGTGCGCGACCACGACAGCAACGCCATTGAGACGAGGCTGTTGCCCGCAATCGAGTTCTTCTGGCCCTTGAAAAGCTCCACGAGGTTCGTCGCCGGCGCGGCGGCGGCGATGCCGACGAGCTTCAGTTCAGAAGCGTACTTCGCAGCCATTAGTCCCGCAAACAAGGCGGCGTGGCCGCCCTGCGAATGTCCCCACACGATAAAGCGGTTGGTGGCGTGGGCGTTGCTGAGGTTGCGGGCGGCGCGCACTGAGTCGAGCACCGAGTGCGCCTCGCTGACGCCGACGAGATAAGCGTGCACGCCGGGCAGCCCAAGGCCCTCGTAGTCCGTGGCGACGACGACGTAGCCGCGCTTCAGCAGCTCTTCGAGGCCGGCGATGGTGCCGGACAGATTGGGCAACAGCGTCGGCGCGCAGCGTTGCGCCACCCCGGTGGTGTAATGCGCCCAGGCAACCACGTTGCGGCCTTCCGGCGGCGCCGGTCCGTCCGGGTAGATAATGGTGCCGGATACCGCGATCGGCTCACCGTTGATGCCGGTTGAGCGATAGATGACACGGAAAGCTTTGGCGTTGGCCGGGGCGCCGCCGATCTGCGGGCGCACGCGCAGGACGGCGCCCGGTTTGGCACGGCGGACATCGGCTTCGGAGACGTCGAGCTTCACGCCCGGGAGCGCTGGCTCAGCGCGCACCGAGGCCGACGCCAGCACGAGCATCACGAGCCCGCCAAAGATGCCGATTTGGAGCGGGGAAGGAACCACTGGAAAGACGCGCATGCCGCCTTGATGAAGACGTTGAGGGCCGACGGCCAACGTATCGCGCCTAGCCACCGGCTGTCTGCCGCAACACCGCAGCAGGGTGTACGCGAAGCGTCGCAGGGAGGCCACCTAGTTGGTGCGCCCGCAGCCGTTCGGCGCCGGATGGCCGCGGAAACGATCGGCCATCCAGGCGACGGCCTCGTCGGCGCTGTCATATCCGGCAAAGGAATGTGACACACCCTCGAGCATCTTCATCTCCACCGGGGTGCCGGCCTTGCACAGCCGATCGGCGAATTGCAGCGTGATCTTGGGACGCACCAGCTCGTCGGCGGTGCCCTGCGCGATGAACACCGGCGCACCTGCCGGCTTCTGGCCGGGAGAGTTGGTCTGCATGATCCCGGCCCACGGCTGCGTAGTTGTCGGATCGATCTTGAGGAATTCGTGCTGCAGCGGCTGCGCGATTTGCTCGAGGTTGATGAGCTCGCTGATCCGCTCGATGCAGCTGCGCGCCACCGCCTCGAAAGTTCGCATGGCCCCGGGAACGAGCACGCCGCCAAGCGGGATGTCGTAGACCTTCGACCAGGACAGCAGCGCCATGGCGGTCAGGCTATTGCCACCGAGCGAGCCGATGTCGGCCCTGAACAGCTCGGCAAGATAGGTAGCAGGGGCTGCCGTGGCGATGCCGACGAGCTTCAGCTCGGGCGCGTATCTCGCCGCCTCCTCGCCGGTGAACAACGCGGCGTGGCCGCCTTGCGAGTGGCCCCAGACGGCGAAACGGTCGCTGGCTGCCGCATCGGGAGGCTGGCGTGCGGCACGCACGGAATCGAGCACGGCGCGCGCTTCGCTCACCCCGATGAGGTAGGGATGCATCCCCTGCCCGCCGAGGCCCACGTAGTCGGTAGCGGCGATGACGAAGCCGCGATCGAGCATGTCCTCGATGCCGGCAATGGTACCCGACAGATCCGGCAGCAACGTCGGTGCACATTTCTCGACGACACCCGTGGTCGGGTGCGCCCAAGCGATGACGTCGCGCTTAGCACGCGGCGCGGCTTCTTCCCGGAACAGCACCGCGCCGGACACCGCGATGGGCTCTCCGTTGAGCCCCGTCGATCGGTAGAGGATGCGATAGGCCGTGGCGTTCTCGACCGAGCCACCTACTTGCGGCCACACGCGCAAGATGGTGCCCGGCTTCGCGGCGGTGATCTCATGGCTGCCGACGTCGCCGAGCGGTCGCCGGCACCTGGCTGCACCGGCATCGCGCGGCGATGAGGCGAATGGCGGCGCGAGGGCGCATCATAGCTTGGCTTGCATTCCCCGCACGAAGTCGGTGAGGCCGTTGAGGCGCTCGCGCCGCAACCGCTCGGCGGCGAGGATGGCGGTGAGGCCCTCCATTGACGTCGGCAAGTCGGTGTTGACGATGACATAGTCGTATTCAGGCCAGTGGCTGATTTCGTCAGACGCCTGATCCATGCGCCGCCGCACCACGTCCTCGGGGTCTTGCGCGCGGGCACGCAGACGCTCCTCGAGCGAGGCGGCCGACGGCGGCAAAATGAACACGCGCACGACATCGTGCTTCATTTTTTCCGACAGTTGTTGAGCGCCTTGCCAGTCGATGTCGAAGAGGACGTCCTTGCCCTTGGCGATGGCGGTTTCTACGGGCGTGCGCGGCGTGCCGTAGTAGTGGTCGAACACGCGCGCCCATTCGAGCAGCTCGCCGCCCTCGCCCATGCTCTTGAATGCGGCTTCGTCGACGAAAAAGTAGTCGCGGCCATTTTCCTCGCCGGGACGCGGCTTGCGCGTCGTCACCGATACCGAAATCGAGATATCGCGGTCGGCGTCCATGAGCCGGCGCGCCAAGGTCGTCTTGCCCGCGCCGGAGGGTGAGGACAGCACCAAGAGCAGCCCGCGTCGTTCTATCGTCGGCGTCCCTATCATATCTTCACTGCCGGCGGGCTCCCCGCCTACCCCTTCGTTGTCCGCTCACTCGATGTTCTGCACCTGCTCGCGCAGCTGGTCGATGACCGTCTTGAGGGCGAGGCCGGCGCGCGTGATCTCGACGTCGCTCGCCTTGGAGCACAGCGTGTTGGCCTCGCGGTTGAATTCCTGGGCGAGGAAGTCGAGCTTGCGGCCCACGGCGCTCTCCTCGGCCATCAGCTCGCGCGCGGCGCCGATGTGCGAGATGAGGCGCTGCAGTTCCTCCTCGACGTCGGCGCGGGTGGCGAGCAGCACCGCTTCCTGGTGCAGCCGCGCGGGGTCGAAGCCGTTGGAGGCATCCATCAAGCGGGCCACCTGCTCTTTGAGCCGCTGCTCGACGGCCTCGCGTGTGCGCGCAGGGGAAGCCTGCACGATGCCGACCAGGCGCTCGATCTGGTCGAGCTGGGCGTTGAGCGTCGCGGCGAGGCGCGAGCCTTCGGAGGCACGCGCGGCGACGAGCGCCACCATGGCGCCGTCGAGCGATTTGAGCATGCTGTCGCCGCGTGCGGCGGCCTGCTCGGCGTCCTCCTGTCGCTCGACAACGTCGAGCACGCCCTTGATGGTGATGAGCCCGTCGACGCGCGGCGGCGCCGCATCCGTCAAGGTGCGCACGCGCGCGGCCGCCACCATGACCTGCGCCAAGGCGCGCTCGTTGATGCGTATTTCTTGGCTATCGTCGTGCCATTCGCTTGCCAGGCTGACGGTGAGGCTGCCGCGCGTCACGTGACGGCCGACCACCTCGCGCACCTTGGGCTCGAGGTGCTCAGAGCCCGGCGGCAGACGCAGGCGCACGTCGAGGCCGCGGCCGTTGACGCTGCGCACCTCCCAGTGCCAGACGGCAGGGCCGAGTGCGCCTTCCGCGCGTGCAAAGCCGGTCATGCTTTTGATGGTCATCGCGGCTCCGTGGGGGTCCACGCGCCAGGGGGTCCAACGCGTGGCGAAATCTAGCGGCACGGGGGCCGGCCAACAAGCCGCGCGCCGGGAACGGATGACCGGAACCGTTTATCGAGGCCTATTGCTTCGGCTTGCGCACGGGGAGCGGCACAGTCGCGGCGCTGGGGGCGGCGGTGGCGGGGCTGACGTTGAACACGCCCGGGCCGGCTGCGGCGGCAGCCGGCGGGACCGGCAGCGCGTCCGGAGAAGCGGCGGCTTCGGCGCCCCCCTCCTTCTTCCGCTCGCGCTCGACCTTGCGCCAGGTGGTGACCGCCGCGTTGTGCTCCTTCAAGGTGTCGGAGAAGGTGTGGCCACCCGTGCCGTCGGCGACGAAGTAGAGGTCGGTAGTGCCCGGCGGATTGAGCGTCGCCTCGATAGCCGAGCGTCCCGGGTTGCAGATAGGCGTCGGGGGCAAGCCGCCGATTTGGTAGGTATTGTGCGCGGTCTTCTGGTCGAGGTCGGCGCGCGTGATGGGGCGGCCGAGCGTCCCCTGCCCGCCGGCGATGCCATAAATGACCGTCGGATCGGACTGCAAACGCATACCCTTCTTCAAGCGGTTCATGAATACCGCGGCGACGCGCCCGCGCTCGTCGGCACGGCCGGTTTCCTTCTCGACGATGGAGGCGAAGATGACGGCTTCCTCCGGCGTCGAGATTGGCAGGCTCGGCTGCCGGCGCTCCCACACGGTGGCGAGGACGCGCTGCATTTCCGCCTGCATGCGCTCGAGCAACTCGCGGCGCTCCATGCCCTTGGAGAAGCGGTAGGTGTCGGGCAGCAGTGAGCCCTCCGGCGGGATCTCGGCGATGTCGCCGACGAGCTCCTCCTCCGAGCGCAGCTTCTCGACGATCTGCAGGCTGGTCATGCCTTCGGGTATGGTGACCTTGGAGAGCACGCCGCGCCCCTGCGTCAGCATCTCCATGATGTCGGCCATGCTGGCGTGCTTCTTGATCTCGTAGTCGCCGGCCTTCAGCTCGATCGGCTTGTGCGCGCTGTTGCGCAAGAGGTAGTTGGCGATGAACGCCCAACGATTGGAGATGGCGCCTTCCCTCTCCAGACGCGTCGCGATTTCAATGCGGCCCTCGCCCTTCGGCACGGTGACGACGCGCGAGACGGCGAGTGGGCCCGGCGTCTCGAACTGGTGGTAGAGCAGCGCGGCGAAGGACCCGGCAGCGAGCATGAGGAACAGGATGAGGGTGAAGAGGCCGCTGAGAAAGCGCATGAGGCCGCCGCCGCGGCGGGGCGCGTTGGGCGGGGTCGCGCCGCGCGGCGGACCTGGTGGGCGGGAGGGCTCTAGGATTTCGGCGGGTGAGCGTGGACGGAGGCCCCCTCGGCGAAAAGGAGGAGGCTCCTGCCTCGAAGGGGGGAAGGTGCTCAAAAGTGCGCTCCCGTTACCGACGAAGCCGTTCCCGCGCGGCATCGCAGATTATCGCCTGGACCCTCATGTGATGATCGAGAAATTCGCCATCACAGCGGCAAGGTACGGAACGAATTTGTCGATCTGAATCACACGAGCAAGTCTAGGCATCTAGTGTCCCTTAGATTGCGAAGCTTCCTCCCAACCCAGCAGCAAGCTCTAGCGAGCTTCGCAATCGGGACACTAGAGCCAAATATGGCGAAAGCGGGAAAGGAAATTGTTACCGGGGTCCGCAGATAGGCCGATCGTGGCGGGGACGCCTCAGGCGACGCGCCGCAGAATGAGAGAGGCGTTGGTGCCGCCGAAGCCGAACGAGTTAGACAGTACGGTATTGATCTCGCGCTTCTTCGCCTTGTGCGGGATCAAGTCAATCGCCGTCTCGACCGACGGGTTGTCGAGGTTCAGCGTCGGCGGCGCAATGTTGTCCCTGATGGCAAGCGTCGAAAAGATCGCCTCGATGGCGCCCGCGGCGCCGAGCAGATGCCCGGTCGCCGACTTGGTCGACGACATGGCGAGCTTACCTGCGGCGTTGCCGAACAGGCGCTCGACAGCGCCGAGCTCGATCTCGTCGCCCATCGGCGTCGAGGTCCCGTGCGCGTTGACGTAGTCGATGTCGCTGACGTCGATCTCGGCGCGCTTCAACGCGGCGCGCATGCAGCGATAGGCTCCGTCGCCGGTCTCCGCCGGAGCGGTAATGTGGTAGGCGTCGCCCGACATGCCGTAGCCGATTACCTCGGCGTAGATCTTGGCGCCGCGCGCCTTGGCATGCTCCAGCGTCTCCAGCACGACGACGCCGGCGCCTTCACCCATGACGAAACCGTCGCGGTCCCTGTCGTAGGGACGCGAGGCGGCGGTGGGACGATCGTTGAAGCCGGTCGACAGCGCGCGGCAGGCGGCAAAGCCGGCGACGGCGATACGGCAGATCGGGGATTCGGTGCCGCCGGCGACCATGACGTCGGCGTCGCCCAGCGCCACGAGGCGCGCCGCATCGCCGATGGCGTGCGCACCGGTCGAGCAGGCCGTGACGACCGCGTGGTTGGGTCCCTTGAGCTTGTGCTTGATCGACACGTAGCCCGAGGCAAGGTTGATGAGACGGCCAGGAATGAAGAACGGGCTGACACGGCGCGG